>JBKJUN010000430.1:0-2802 GCA_046590555.1 Bryobacter sp.
CAATTTACCGGTACAGCACTCTCGGTGCCACCCTTGGAGGTCCGATACCTTTGGGGAAAGGGCTGACGGAAAAAGCGTTCTTCTTCTACTCGTTCGAGAAGAGCTGGGTGAAGAACCCGCAAGCGGTACGCCAGGTGACGGTACCAACCGCGCTGGAGCGAGCCGGCGACTTTTCGCAGACCGTAGATTTGAGCAATCGGATCATCCCGATTCGTGACCCACAGGCAAATGCCAATTTCCCAAATAATGTGATTCCGGCCAGCCGGTTGAGCGCGAACGGGCGGGCGATGTTGAACATCTTTCCGCTACCGAATCAGTTGAACCGGACCATCACTGGCGGCAACTTCAACTACCAATTTCAGGAGGCAGTGAATCAGCCACGGAACCAGCATCTGTTTCGGTTCGACTTGCGGCCAACTTCGAAAGACGCAATAAACTTTCGCGGGTCGACCTGGTTTGCAGATTCAATTGGCTATGCCGTTGCGGCCGGGTCGTCGAACTGGGGCCTGATCCGGCAAAAATATACATTCACCGATGATGGGATCGTGATGAACTGGGCCCGGATTCTTTCGAACCGAACGGTGAATGAGTTTACTTTTGGCGTTCGGCACAGCGTTGAAGACGGGCCTCCGCTAAACGATGCGGAGTTGAAAAATGTATTGCGAGCAGATCGAGGCTTGTCTACGCTTGGGCAGTTCTATCCGGCCAACAATCCTCTGGGGGTGATTCCGCAAGCTAGTTATGGCGGAGTACCGAATGCGGCGGCTATCACCTATGATGGGCGCTTTCCTTTGCGCGGGGCAGACACGGCATTCAATATCAGCAACAACACTACACACACGCTGGGAGCGCATACCTTTAAGGCGGGCATCGCGATCGAGCGAGTTCGCAACTATGAGGGCGAGCAGGGCACCTATGGCGGCAGCTTCGCCTTTAGCCGCGATGTGAACAACCCCTTCGATTCCAACTACGCTTATTCCAATGCGGTGCTGGGGAATTTTGCGAACTACAGCGAGTCGCAATCACGGCCTTCTAACGAAGGCCGAAAGACAACGATGGGCTGGTTTGTGCAAGATACCTGGAAGATCAACCGGAAACTGACTATGGATATCGGTATGAGGTTTGTCTGGTTCAATCAGTGGTATCACAATCGGCGGCAGGCATCGGCCTGGGACTTCAGTCTCTTTGACTCGAAGCAAATTCCAACGCTTTATGCTCCGGTAAGCACGCCACAAGGACGGCGGGCCGTGAACCCTCGCAATGGAGAGATTCTCCCGGCTGTCTTCATCGGGGCTTTTGTTCCGAACAGCGGTAACCCTTTCAATGGCGCTGTAGCGGCAACGAATACTACTTATCCGCGAGGCTTCCGGGATCAGGCTCCGGTGCTGTACGAGCCGCGTTTTGGTATCGCATACGATCCGTTCGGCGATGGCAAGACAGCAATCCGGACGGGTTTTGGAATCTTCCACAATACGGTTGCTCCGGGTGTGAGAGGATTCTCACAGAATCCTCCGACTCAGCAAACGCCAACTGTTTATTATGGTTCGCTCGGATCGTATCTGAGTTCGACCGGTGTGTTGTTCCCGAACAATACCTCTACGTTTGAGAAGAAAGCGCTAACTCCAGCCATGTACAACTTCACGCTTGGCGTGCAGCGGGATATCGGCAAGGGCACTGTTCTTGAGGTGACTTACGTAGGCAACGTTGGTCGACATTTGCAGGTGAGCCGCAACATGAACGCAGTTCCTTACGGGGCAAGGTTTCAGACATTGAACGCAGACCCATCGAACCCTGCGACGCCGCTTCCGGACAACTTCTTCCGTCCCTTTCCGGGCTGGGGAAATATCTCTTACAACGAGTTCTCGTCGACTTCGAATTACAACTCCGGTCAGTTGTCGTTGAACCGGCGCTTTGCACAAGGGCTCTCCATCAGTGTTGCCTATACTTATGCAAAAGCGATGGGCTACGCAAACTCCGATGGTGACGGGATCGCGCAGTATCGCGATATCCGCGTCTGGAATTATGGCAAGCTTGGCTTTGACCAGACACACATCTTTGTGACGAATTACATTTGGGATTTGCCTCGGGGTAGCCGGATCATGCCTAACAAGGTGGGCCGACTGGCGCTGGACAAGTGGCAGGTGTCCGGCATTACAACTTTCGCTAGCGGCACGCCGTCGGGCGTTGGATTCTCCACTGTCGATACGGTGGACATAACTGGTGGCGGCGATGGAAGCCGAATCAACGTAACAGGGAAGGCACAACTTGGCGCAGGAGATCGAAGCTTCTCGAAGTTTTTCAATACAAGTGTGTTTGCCCGGCCGGCCAGAAACGACTTTGGGAATGCACCCAAAGACGTGTTCCGTTTGCCTGGGACAGCGAACTGGGACATTAGCTTCTTTAAGACGATCCCGCTGTTCAGTGAAAAGAAAAGCCTGCAAATCCGTTGGGAGATGTACAACACGTTCAATCACACTCAGTTCAGTGCGGTAGACAGCACTGCGCGCTTTGAGGCTAGTGGCGCGCAGGTGAATACTCGCTTTGGAGAAGTGACTGGAACGCGAGCCCCAAGGCGGATGCAGGCTTCGCTTCGATTCCGGTTTTGAGAAGGGAGGGCGCTCAGGCGCCCTTCGATTTCAATACATCGACCAGTTCTTGAACTGCAGCAGCACTGCGGTTGAGTTCGGCAGTTTCTGATTCGCTCAGCTTCAGTTCGTAGATCTTCTCGATACCGGCAGCGCCCAATTTGCAGGGCACACCAACGAAGAGACCGTTGATGCCGTACTCGCCTTCGAGTAGCGC
>JBKJUN010000465.1:0-1586 GCA_046590555.1 Bryobacter sp.
AAATAGATTGTCTACAGGCCGATTCCCGCCATAGTAATCGTTTGAAGGCGTACTCAGAGGAAGATACACATACCCCAATTCCTCGTCCCCACTCAGAGGTGCCCAGGCACTCACCCCCCGGCTCGTCTTCCACGATTCTTCAAGCCAGGTCTCATTCCCCACTTCGCCCTTACCAGGCATCGTGTTGAAGTCCCACACTTTTCCCCCCGTCCGCACATCATAGCCACGAACCGTCCCCGGAGGCATCGAAGCCTTCGGCCCTCTCACGTCGATCAACCCCGACCCAACCACAACGACATCGCGAACAATCACAGGCGGGGATGTAACAACAAATAGCTGCCGCTCCACACCAGCCTTCCAGTCCGCACCAAGATCCACGACACCCTTCGTTCCAAAGTCCTCAACCAGCTTCCCTGTCTTTGCATCCAGCGCCATCAGATAGCCGTCAACGCTTCCCCAAACGATCCTTGGCGCTACTCCCGCTCCACCGGCCCAATACGCCACACCCCGATGCGTATAACCATAAATCGGAGCCTTGCCACCCACATAGCTTTTCGGGTCATAACTCCAGATCGTTTTACCAGTTGCCGCTTCAATAGCCGCAACCTGCCCAAGGCCCGTGCTTACATACAACATGCGACCCACCATCAACGGAGTGACCTCAAAGAGCCAGGGCCGAACCCCAGCCGCCGCCTTCTTCTCTTCATCGATCGAACGCCACCGCCAGGCGATCCTCAATTGACTGACGTTTTGCTTTTGAACTTGTTCCAGAGCCGAGTACTTTAGGTTCGCCCCCGTCCCTCCATAAGAGGGCCACTCCTGAGCGGCAGCCACACCGATCAAACAAACAAGAAACAAACAAGAAGAGATTCGCACCTTACATCAATAACACTAAAATTCCTATCAATCTTGACGTCGCATACCCGTTTTGATTTTTCGCCCGCTGTGATAAAGTCTCCCCGTCGCAGGCCAACCTGGCTCCGGCGACAGAAAGCAGGTGTTTCATGTCGAAGTACTCTAACCTCTCCGCAGCCCTGGTGCTCGGAGTCTTAAGCAGTTCCATATCGTTTGTGCAGGCGCAAACTCCATCAATGTACAGTCGTGATAATTGCGTAAAAGTTCGCGATGGGAAGTGGCAAGAGTACGCTGCCTACCTCAAGGATTCGGCCGTCAAACTCGCCAAAGTCCGAATCGACGCAGGTGAATATGCCACTTATGTCATCGCCCAGGCTGTCTCCCCTGCCGGACGCTCAGCGCGCTGTGATTACCATATCGTTATCGGCTACAACGGCTTTCCGCCAGAACAATCAGGCCCTGAAAAAACAGCGGCAGACATGAAGAAGGCAGGCATCGCCATGAGCCGCGAAGCCATGCTCGCCAAGCGAGAGGAATTGTCCTATCTCGTCAGCACCGACACCTGGAACTGGACCGAACGAGTAGGAATGCCAACGAAAGGCCAATATGCCCGCCTCAACTTCTACAAAGTCCATCCCGGCATGCTGCGTACCTGGGTCACGAACGAAGCCAGTGGCTGGAAGCCACTGGCTGAGGCAATAGCCAAAGAACATCCTGGTGCCACCTGGCGC
>JBKJUN010000802.1:0-9661 GCA_046590555.1 Bryobacter sp.
GTGGATACAGACCCCAGGGCATGGAAAGAGTTTCGTCTCACACCGGTGGTGCATGACCTAAGCGAGATCGCGACACTGGATGCCGATCTTGCCTACCATCTTAAAATCGATAGTGGCATGGCAAGACTTGGCACTAACGCAGGCATAGATGAGATCATCACGCGTGTACGTGGCACAAGGCTTGAGGGCCTGATGACACACTTTGCGTCATCGGCCAATTTTCAAAGCGAGCAGACTCGCCTGCAACATGAGCGCTTTGAAGCGGTGTGCAGTGCGATCGAGAAGAGCGGCATCCATCCGGTTTATCTGCACGAAGCCAGTACCAATCTGTTGCACTTTGGCCAGGCGCATTGCTGGCGCAATCTGGTTCGACCTGGTTATGCCATCTACGGCTATACATCAAGGGGCAAGGGTAAGGTGCCGGTTGAGTTACTCGATGTAGCCCCGGCATTAAGTTGGAAGGCCAGAATCCTTCTCGTGAAAAACATCGACGCTGGAACCCCTGTTGGCTATGGTGCTCAATTTGTGGCTGAGCATGCGATGCGGATTGGCATTCTCGGCGTTGGTTATGCCGACGGGCTCCCGCACCGCCTGGGCAATCGAGGAAAGTTGATCGCAGGTGGAAAGCTGGCAGACATTTTGGGCGCAGTATCCATGGACGTCACAACCATCAATCTCAGCGCTGCACCCCATCTAAAGGCGGGCGATTCCGTTACCTTGCTTGGCCAGGAGGGTGACGTTGTCATGGACGCGCGGCAGATGGCTCGCGATGCCGGTACGATTGCCTATTCCATCCTCTGCGGCATCTCCACTCGAGTCTCTAGAATCTACGTCTGAAGGAGAAGTCATGAAGATCACTGGAATTGAATCGATTGTTGTCAACGCGCGGATGCGCAACTGGATCTTTGTCAAAGTAGAGACCGATCAGCCTGGGCTTTACGGTTGGGGCGAGGCAACTCTTGAATGGAAGACCAAGGGAGTGGTGGGCTCGATCGAAGATCTGAAACCGCTGATTCTTGGCCAGGACCCAAGGCGCATCGAACACATCTGGCAGATCATGAACCGCCAATACTTCTGGCGTGGCGGCATCGTGACGATGTCAGCAATGAGCGGCATTGATCAGGCCCTGTGGGACATCAAGGGTAAAGAACTCGGCAAGCCGGTATGCGATCTTTTGGGTGGCCCTGTAAGAGACACGCTGCGGCTCTATGATCACCTTGGCGGCGGAAGCCTTGAGGGGATGTACAAGACCGGGGCGCCAGATGATTTTGCCCGGTTGATTGGCGAGAGTAAAGCACGAGGGTTTACAGCAGCCAAGGGTATGCCCATTCCGATCTCTGAGCCAATCGAGAGTGCAGCCACTTTGCGCCGTGCGGCTGATTGCGTAAAGGCCATGCGCGAGGCTGTAGGCGATGATTTCGACATCATGCTTGACCTTCATGCGCGGTGCACACCTGCGGCGGCAATTCAGTTTGGGCGCATGCTCGAAGACTACAACCTCTTCTGGTATGAAGAACCTTGCTGGCCTGAACATGTCGACGGGCTGGTGGAGGTGGCGCGGGCCTTGCGCTTCCCCATTGCAACAGGTGAACGGTTAGTGGGGCGTTGGGAATTCCGTGAGCTGCTTGAGAAGCGTGCCTGCGCCATCATCCAACCAGATGTTTCGCATTGTGGTGGCATCTCCGAGGCTCGCCGTATCGCATCCATGGCCGAAACCTATTCGATCACCGTGGCTTGCCACAATCCGCAAGGCCCGATCTCCACTGCCGCCAGCCTGCATGTCGGCTTTGCTACCCCGAACTATCTGATTCAGGAGGTCGTCTGGAATGATGTTCCCTGGCGGCTTGATGTTGTTACGGGCGGCTACGATGTAACGCGCGGCTATATCAGTGCACCAACCAAGCCAGGGCTAGGCATCGACGTGAATGAGACGGAAGCGCGCAAGTATTCCTATCGCGATGAAGTTTTAATGCCTGCCTTCCGGCGGGATGGCTCGGTCACCGACTGGTAAAAAATTATTGGTCCACTGGCAGATCAGATTGCACTAAAGGTAGTATGCGAAAGATAATCTTCTTCAATCTAGTCTTCTGCCTCGGCACGCCACTGTCTGGCCAAGTCGATCAATGGCTGCATTCAGCAACCGGTCCAAGCCCAAGTTCGATTCAAAGCGAGGTTGACCGGTTTCGCCAGGCTCTGGGCGAACTGAATCCGAACGAGGCGCGTTCATTCCCGGCAGGCCGCCGTGAGATCAATTGGGACGCCGTTGGAGGCACCCTGGGCAACCCAAACCTGCCTGGCGATTTCTTTCACAAAACCTCTCCGCGAGGCCTCGTCATGTCCACTCCTGGCTCGGCACTGAAGGTCTCTGGAGATGAGTCTTCGCCCAGCTTTCTGATGAGAGACATCACGCGTGACGAGTGGGGAATGATTGAGTTTGCGCCCTTCAGCAACCAGAAGTTGTTCAGTCCAATCGGCAGCACGATCACCGACATCGAATTCAAAATTCCCGGTACGGATAACGTGGCTTGTGTTTCCGGCTTTGGAGCTATCTTCCTCGACGTCGACCGGGGCGGACAAAGCTTCCTCCAAGTGCACCTCACCGACGGAACTACACGCAAGTATTTCGCCGCCCTATCACTGGTTCGATCCAAGGCTTTCTCCTTTCTCGGCGTTCGCTTCCGCAACTCTTGCATCCTCTCGGTGCGTTTGAACAGTGGCGACCACCCCTTGGACACACGCGACTTTCCCTTTCCTGCCCCAGATGGCGTGGCGATCGACGATTTCATCTACGGTGAGCCAAAATCAATATCGGGAGGTCCTGAATACTAAGTAGTTTCTTCTCGAGGAATGCTACAGGCTAAAATGCCTGTGATGCGGGTAAACCCCGCAGCATAGCGATCCGCGGGAGATAAATGGAATTTCAACAGTTGCGATATTTTCTGGCCGTGGCTCGTGCAGGCAGCTTTGTTCGTGCGGCAGACCAGTTAGGAATCGCCCAGCCCTCGTTGTCTCAGCAAATTCAAAAGCTGGAGCGAGAGCTGGGCATTTCTCTGTTCGATCGTTTAGGACGCAGCTTGAAACTGACAGCCTATGGGCAATCACTACAAGTCTCGGCAGAGCGCATTCTGCGGGAGTCTGAGGCAGCCCGCACAGCAATTGAAGGATTAAAGTCTGAGGATGCAGGTGAGTTAAGAGTGGGCGTGATTCCAACGGTCCTCCCTTATTCGCTGGTGAAGCCCCTGGCTGAATTCCAGCGCCGCTACCCCAGAATTGAACTCACCCTTACTGAGGCCATGACCGATGAACTGATCGAGCTTCTGCGCCGGGGTGAATTGGATCTGGCAATTCTCGCATTGCCAATTCGACACGCAGAGATCGTGTGCAGTGAGTTGTTTCGCGAACCGCTACTGGCAGCAGTTCCTCTCGACCACCAACTGGCTCAGGTTGAAAAGATCCAGCTGCCGATGCTTGGTCTTGAAAAAATGCTGCTGCTGCGCGAAGGGCATTGCCTCCGCGATGAGGTGCTAACGGTTTGTACCAAAGCCAAGGCGCAGTTTCTGCAAATCTTTGAAAGCGATCACATGGAGAGCATTTTGCGAATGGTGGCAGAGGGCTATGGCGTAAGTCTGATCCCTGAGAAAGCTACAATCGGTCGCAATGATTGCCGATTTTTGCCGATCGAGCCGCAAGCCGTGCGACGTATCGCCTACGCCATGGCAAAGGGACACCAGTCGCTGCCAATACGAAAAAAGCTGCAGCAGTTTCTTAAAGGATGGGAATGGTGAAAAAAAAGGAATGGAGCGGGAGACGAGATTCGAACTCGCGACATCAACCTTGGCAAGGTTGCACTCTACCAGCTGAGTTACTCCCGCACAGGAGCAGGACAGTTGCCGAAGCAAAGCCCAAGATGTAGTATCGCCGACCGGAGGCCCTCTTGTCAAATGGCCGTGCCCAAGGGCCTGAATCCTTTGTTACAAAACGGAATTGTCAACTATTGAAAACCCTGCGAAAAATATTCTAAGTTATTGATTTTAAGACACTTAAAATATGATGGTTTTTCTCTTGCCACAATCTTTATCTGTGCTAGAATTTGTAATCGCAGGCCTACAGCGCAGTAACGGTCGCTGGCTCTGGAGCATCCTCTAGGTCTGACAGATCTCCAATTCAATCTCAACGTCCCCCACTTTTCCACAGCTGTGGAAAACTTGTGGGATTTTTGCGCTTTGTTGGTTTATTGTATTAGCGCGGTGGAATAGTTGCATAAAAAATGAACGCTTGGGAACTAGTAAAGCAAACGCTGGCAGCCTCTCTAAGTGCGGAGAGTTTCGAGAACTGGGTCGTTCGGACAACCCTCGCCAAGACAGACGGCGAAACAATCTTTGTCTCCGTCCCGAATGAAACAACCCGGGAATGGCTCGAGCGGGAATACCCCATCCAGGTCAAGGAAGCAATTAAACATCTGAGCCTTCCCTTCCGTAACGTCATCTACAGTCTTGAAGTCGCACCCGAACGCAACACTGTTAGCTACGCCCGAACGAACGGCCTGAATCACGCCTATACAGACTCTCCGCAAAGCATCGAAAACCTCTTTTCTCAACCTGTTGCGCATCTCAACCCTAAATTCACCTTCGACAATTTCGTCGTTGGAAGTTGCAATCAGTTTGCCCATGCGGCTGCACATGCTGTCGCCATGCGCCCATCCCGCAGCTACAACCCACTGTTTATTTATGGCGGAGTCGGAATGGGTAAAACCCATCTCATGCACGCAATCGGTCGCAACCTTCTAACCGAGTACCCCGGCATGAAAATCGTCTACACGACGAGCGAAAAGTTCATGAACCAGATGATCCAGTGCATCAGGATGGAAAAGATGCCCTATTTCCATCAGTTTTATCGTTCAGCTGACGTCTTGTTGATTGACGATATCCAGATCATCGGGGGCAAGGAACGCACGCAGGAAGAATTCTTCCACAGCTTCCACGAACTTTTCGACAATCAGAAGCAGATTGTGATTTCGTCTGATTCGCCGCCCAAAGAAGTCTCAGGCCTGGTGGAAAGACTACGCAGCCGCTTTGAATGGGGCCTGATCGTCGATGTTCAGCCACCTGATCTTGAAACCAAGATGGCCATCCTCGACCAGAAGGCCGAGAGTGAAGGGATGAACCTTCCAGAGGACGTTCGCATTTTTCTGGCTACCCGAACCAAATCAAATATCCGGGAACTGGAAGGGGCTCTGATAAAGCTGATGGCCTACTCCTCGGTCACTGGCACTCCCATCACCCTTGAGATGTCCAAGCAGCTTCTGAAGCATCTCACCCAAAACAGCGAGAAGCGCATCTCAATTGAATCGATCCTCAAAGCAGTAGCCGATCGCTTTGACCTGCTGCCAGCGCAACTGAAGCAAAAGTCAAACGAACGGCGTATTGCCTACCCGCGCCAGATCGCGATGTACCTGGCAAAGGAACTCACAACCGCTTCTCTGCTTGAGATAGGGCGAACCCTCGGTAATAAGCACCACACCACCGTGCTTCACTCCATCCACAAAATTGATGATTTAAGGCACAAGGACCAGGATTTGAACAGACTTCTCCACAGCCTAATCGACTCATTCCATTAGTGATAGCTCGTTTTCCACAGTTTCGCTTCTTATTCGCTCACACTAAGGAATAGTAAATCGGACGGTGGACGGGATTTTCGAAGGAATCGATAACAGGCTTTTCGTCATCAGCCGTAGCGGGAAGCATTTTTGTTTTGTATAATTTAGAGAGATATCCACATTTCGACAGGACCGACTATTACGGTTCTAAGAACATACATATAAATATCTTGTCTTCTTGTAGTAGGTAAGGACCACCAACGAATGGAATTCAGCGTAAAGCAATCAGACCTGGTCAGAGAATTAAATCTCTCCCAAGGGGTAGTCGAAAAGAAGACAACCATCCCGATCCTGTCGAACGTCCTGATCGAGACGGGCGACGGGATGATCCATTTAACTGCGACAGATCTTGAGTTGGGCGTGCGCTGTTCCTGCCCCGCGCGGATTATCAAAGCTGGCTCCGGCACGCTGCCGGCACGCCGTCTGCTCGATTACATCCGTTTGCTTCCCGATGCGGAAGTGAACTTTAAGGTGATGGACAACCAGTGGGCCAACATCGTGTGTGGCCGTTCGCGTTCGCGGATTGCTGGCATGTCTCGTGAAAGCTACCCGGAGTTGCCGCAGATGCCACCTTCGCTGGGCGAGATCCCTGCGTCTGTTTTGTCGTCGATGATCCAGAAGACCATCTTCGCCATCTCAAGCGAAGAGAGCCGCTTTACGCTAAACGGAGCGCAACTTCTAATGACCGACAAGGCCCTCACAATGGTGGCAACCGACGGTCACCGCCTGGCTCTGGTCGAGAACAAGGTTTCTAACCCCGCCGTCGAAGGCGTCTACAAGACCCTGGTGCCAAAGAAAGCCATGCAGGAATTGCTCAAGCTTTCTTCTGATGCCGCAGACGGTGCTGTCTTCCAGTTCAGTGGCGACGATAACCATCTCTTCTTTCAACTCGGCGAGCGTTTGCTCCTGAGCCGCAAGCTCACCGGCAACTTCCCCGATTTTGATCGTGTCTTGCCCAAGACGCAGACCCACCAGGTCTTCCTTGGCAAAGATGAAATCAAGACCACCATTCAACGCGTCAGCCAGTTTTCTGAAGAACGTTCCAAGGCGATTCGCCTGCAGTTTGCTGACGGCGAAATGAAAGTCTTCTCTTCAATGTCTGACACCGGTGAGAGCGAAGAAACGATTGCAATTGAATACTCAGGCCCTGCCGTCGATATCGGTTTCAACGCGCAGTACCTGCTTGAATTTTTGAGCGCCAGTGCCGAGGGTGGCTTTAGCTTCCTCTTCAACGATGCACAGAGTGCCGGAGAAATGCGTCCCGCAGCCGCGGGCGAAGGCGACAAGAAAGGGGGAGAGGTAGGTTATACCTACCGCTACGTCGTGATGCCGATGCGCATCTGACAACCCACAAAATGGCTGATAACCAAGATAACGTTTACGATTCATCCAGTATCAAGGTTCTTGAAGGTCTTGAGGCAGTGCGCAAGCGCCCTGCCATGTACATCGGTTCCACCGGTGAGATGGGCCTTCATCACCTGGTCTATGAAGTAGTTGATAACTCTGTCGACGAAGCCCTCGCAGGACACTGCACCGAAATCAACGTAGTGATCCACACGGATAGCTCGATCTCGGTTTCAGATAATGGCCGCGGCATCCCTGTCGATATCCACCAGACCGAAGGAGTGTCTGCCGCCGAAGTTGTATTGACGAAACTCCATGCCGGTGGCAAGTTCGATTCCAACAGCTATAAGGTATCGGGCGGCCTGCACGGAGTCGGCGTCAGTTGCGTCAACGCACTGAGCGAATGGCTGCATCTTGAGATCTGGCGCGGTGGTCAGACTTGGGAACAAGACTATGAGCGTGGTGCCCCAAAGGCGCCGCTCAAGGCAACCGGCAAGTCAGGCAAGAAGACCGGCACCAAGATCACCTTCAAGGCCGACAACACGGTAATGGATACGATCGAATTCAACTTCGATACGATCTCTACCCGCCTGCGCGAACGTGCCTTCTTGAACAAGGGCCTCAGGATTAATATCCTCGACGAACGCGAAGAGGGTAAATCACATGAGTTCCATTATGAAGGCGGTATTGCCGAGTTCATCAAGCACCTCAACAAGGGCAAGCAGGTACTGCACGAGAAGCCTATCTACTTTGAAGGCGAACGGGATCTGCCAGGCGACCAGGGCAAAGTCCAAATGGAGATTGGTCTCCAGTACAACGATGGCTATTCGGAAACTCTCTTTACCTTTGCCAACAACATCAACACAAAAGATGGTGGCTCGCACTTAACCGGTTTCAGAACGGCGCTTACGCGCACGATCAACTGGGCGGGCGATCATGCCGGTTTGTTCAAGGATGTGAAAGAAAAGCTGAGCGGCGACGACGTGCGTGAAGGTCTTACAGCAGTGATCAGCGTTAAGCTGCCACAGCCGCAGTTTGAAGGCCAGACCAAGGGCAAGCTCAATAGCGACATTGCCGGTCAGGTCACGCAGATCATCAACGAAAAACTACAGGAATATTTCGACAAGAATCCTGCCGTGATGAAGAAGATTGTGGGTAAAGCGATCGATGCGGCCCGTGCGCGCGAAGCAGCCCGCAAAGCCCGCGATCTGACGCGCCGCAAGGGTGCGCTTGATGGTGTGGGGCTACCCGGTAAACTTGCCGACTGTCAGGAAAAAGATCCCACTCGTTGCGAACTCTTCCTGGTCGAAGGCGAATCGGCAGGCGGTACCGCCAAGGGCGGTCGCGATCGCCGTTATCAGGCAATTTTGCCGCTTCGCGGTAAGATCCTGAACGTCGAGAAAGCCCGCTACGACAAGATGCTTGGCCACGAAGAAATTCGTTGCATGATCACTGCCATTGGCACCGGCATCGGTAAAGATGATTTTGATATTGCCAAGCTACGCTACGGCAAGATCATCATCATGACCGACGCAGACGTCGACGGCAGCCACATCCGTACACTTCTGCTCACCTTCTTCTACCGGCACATGCAGGCATTGATCGACCGTGGACACGTTTTCGTCGCCCAGCCTCCGCTCTACCGCATCAAGAAGGGTAGGAGCGAGAAGTACATCAAGAACGAAGCAGATTTCACCAAAGAAATCCTGCGCCGCGCCAGCGACAACGTCAAGATCGAAGCGAACGGAAACCTGATTGAAGGTGCGGAAATGCGTAATTTCCTCGCTGCTCTCGATGAACTCACGCAGGTAACCAAAAAGACAGAGCGCCGCGTTCGTAGCGCAGATGTTGTTGAGATCTTGCTCTCGCAGGAGTGCAATATCGACACTAAAGAAAACTTCTCAAGCGAAGAAGAACTGGTGAAGCTGCAGGGCCTTCTCACCGCCAAGGGCATTGAGTCTCACATCGATAAGGATGAAGAACACACGACCTTCTTTCTGCACTTCCTCGATTCCACCAAGGCTCAACGCAACATTGGTATCGAACTGGCCGCCTCGGCAGAATTCCGCCGCATGCGTGCCATCGTCAAGCAAGTCGCTCTCCAGAACATACCGCCATTCTTCCTCGTCAGAGAAAGTGGCAGCCGTGAACAGGTAGATGACTGGCGCACCTTGCTTACCAGAGCCAAAGAAGAAGGCATGCGCGACGTCACCGTCAGCCGCTACAAGGGTCTGGGCGAGATGAACGCAGAACAGTTATGGGAAACAACCATGAATATGGAAGGCCGCACACTGCTTCGCGTTGATCTCAAGGATTTGGTGGAAACCGACGAAATCTTCTCGACGCTCATGGGCGACGATGTAGAGAGTCGCCGCAAGTTCATCGAAGACAACGCGCTCGACGTCCGCAATCTGGACGTCTAAAGCTCAACAACGATCTTGCCAAAATGCCCTGCGCCTTCCATATGGCGCAGGGCTTCTTGCATCTGGGCTCCTGAGAAGGGGGACACAGCGTCGTCAGGCTAGTTAATCCCCCAACCGCAGGATTGCCCTTTGCGGACATCTGGTTTTCTGGAAGCACCTTAAAAGGAGCTGTAATGGCTGAAGAGGAAACCCATGATTGATATCATCGGCGACATCCAATCGCTTACGACCTTCCGGC
>JBKJUN010000510.1:0-10702 GCA_046590555.1 Bryobacter sp.
GGTCCGCACCCAAACAAAGACCCCCATGCGCGAGCATGGGGGCTTTGTTCTTCTGTCAATCATTAAATGCTGGTGACGATTAGACTACGCCTAACTTCTGCGCAATCTTCTCGAGAAGCTGCCGGTCATTTACCGTAAAGGCATTTACCGTAGACTTGTACGCATCTTTGATGCGGACAGCCACGACGCCCCCGAAAGTAAAGACCAGTTGCTCAGTTGCCTTTAGGGGACGCATGGGAACCGGGATCGGTGCTACCTTCGAGCCGGGGCCGTAATCGACCATCTTCTCGCGAGGGAGTATGTTCACCCTTGCTGCTTCTTCCCGCAAAAGAGCTAATTGCTCTACTTGGGGTATACCCTTGTCGTCGGGTAATACCATGCCATTCTTGTCGTACATCAGTACGACATCGTACAGGAAGGTACGTTTGTTGGTGTTCCTGGCTGCCGGATCGAACCAGGATTTGACTGGACGATTCGGATCCCAATCGGGTGCCTCCTCGCCAGTTGCCTTGAAATAGTCATCCCGCGACTGAAAGAAGGGAAAAACATAGAGATCATTAATTGGAAACATTCCGCTGTCGCTCATTTGAACCTCGAGCTTCACTACTGAAAAGCGGTGAGAATCGAGTTCTCCCGCCACCGACACGATATCCACGTACCAGAGACGATTGACCTGGTAAATTTTTCAAGTATCTGAAAACAGGGCAGATTGAGTTTCAAAATATGTCCAAACGCAAAAGAAGGACCCCGGTTTTGGCCGGGGTCCTGGAGATCTTCGCAATTGGAGTGCGGAAAGAGTCTAGTGATCTTTCTTCTTCTTATGGTCGTCCTTGTGTTCTTTCTTGTCGTCCTTCTTTTTGTCGTCAGACGCAACAGCAGACAAGCCAAATACGAGGGCGAGGCCCAAGGTCATAGTCATGATTTTTTTCATTGTTTATCTAGTCTCCTTTAATGTCAGTTCCAAGTAGCAGTGTCAGATCCAAGTAGCTATCTACTTAGATTCCATATCGTACTAGTGGGGCTGACCTTGAAGAATTCGCGCAATCTGGAAAAAACTTAACAGAAGGCCGCTACTTGGCGTGGATCTCCTGGAGGCTCCAGACCCGATTGGGGGTGGTTTGTTTGGCTTCAATGGCTTCGGCGGTCGCTTTCGCCGCAGACATGGTTGTGATGCAGGGGACACGATATTGGATCGCGGCGCGGCGGATGGCCTTCTCATCGCCGAAACTCACGCTGCCCATAGTTGTATAGATAGCGAGTTGGAGACCGCCGGTTTTCATGAGGTCGACTGCATTTGGACGCCCTTCATTTACCTTGTAGACGATCTTGGAGAGTACGCCGGCTGCTTTAAGGGCATTGGCTGTCCCGCGGGTAGCGACAAACTGGAAGCCAAATTCTTTAAGTTTGACCGCGATGGCGACTGCTTCTGGCTTGTGTTTGTCGTTGACGCTGATGAAGATGGTGCCGCTGGTGGGGAGAGGAACTCCGGCGCTTAACTGCGCTTTGCCAAAGGCTTCGCCGAAAGTTTCGCCGACACCCATGACTTCGCCCGTTGAGCGCATCTCGGGGCCAAGAACCGGGTCGACGCCAGGAAACTTGTGGAAGGGGAGCACGGGGCTCTTGACGAAGAACTTCGTGACGCCGAGGACTCCGCTGGTGCGGCCACCGGTGAGGTGCGCCAGGTCTTTCAGCTTGTGGCCGAGCATCAGGGCAACTGCCACCTTGGGTAGCGGGATCCCGGTTGCCTTGCTCACGTAGGGTACGGTTCGAGAAGCGCGCGGGTTTACTTCGATCACGTAAACCTTGCCGTCCTTGATCGCGTACTGTACGTTCATCAGGCCGACCACTTTGAGGGCGCGAGCGAGTTTGACGGTGTACTCTTCGATCGTCTTGAGATCGGTTTCGGTGAGCGAATAGGGTGGCAGAACGCAACTGGAATCGCCAGAGTGGATACCGGCTTCTTCGATGTGTTCCATGATGCCTGAAATCAGCACGTCTTCGCTGTCACTGAGGCAATCGACGTCGACTTCAACGGCGTCTTCGAGGAAACGGTCGACGAGGACTGGACGGTCCTGTGAGAAGTGAACGGCTTCCTGCATGTAGCGCCGAACCATGTCTTCGTCGTAGGCGATGACCATGGCGCGGCCGCCGAGGACGAAGCTGGGGCGGACCAGTACGGGGTAGCCGATTCTTCTAGCTACCTCGCATGCTTCTTCGACGTTTGTGGCATTGCCATTTTCTGGCGAGGGGATTTTCAGCTCATCGAGCAACCTGGAGAAGAGCTTGCGGTCTTCAGCGAGGTCGATGCTTTCCGGTTGGGTAC
Organism: Bryobacter sp.; assembly: GCA_046590555.1. GTDB lineage: Bacteria > Acidobacteriota > Terriglobia > Bryobacterales > Bryobacteraceae > Bryobacter. Next base: position 2,324 of record JBKJUN010000510.1, read on the forward strand.
CGATGATCGGGACACCGTGCTGCTTGAGGCTGACGGCGAGGTTCAGCGGGGTTTGGCCGCCGAACTGAACGATGGCTCCGTCGGGCTTTTCGGTATCGAAGATGTTGAGGACTTCTTCGAGTGTGAGTGGCTCAAAGTAGAGACGATCTGAGGTGTCGTAATCGGTTGATACTGTTTCAGGGTTGCAGTTGACCATGATGCTCTCGTGGTCAAATTCGCCGAGTGCGTAAGCAGCGTGGCAGCAGCAGTAATCAAACTCGATGCCCTGGCCGATGCGGTTGGGGCCTGAGCCCAGGATCATCACCTTCTTACGGGTGGTTGGAAGGGCCTCGCACTCGCTTTCGTAGCTGGAATAAAGGTAGGGTGTGAAGCTTTCAAATTCAGCGGCGCAAGTGTCAACGCGGTTAAAGACTGCGGCTACGCCGAGATCTTTGCGGTATTTTCGTACGGCATCGGGTGTACTACCTGTGGCTTTGGCGAGGTAGACATCGGAGATGCCATCGCGCTTGGCCTGGCGCAGTGTGGCTGCGTCGAGATCTTCAAGTTTGCGGCCCTTGAGGCTTTGCTCTTCGTCGACCACGTCTTTGACCTGGCGCAAGAACCAGGGGTCGATGGCCGTCAATTCATGCACCTGATCGATGGACCAGTCGCGTTCAAAAGCGAAGCGAACGTAGTTGAGCCGGTCTGGATTCGGCGTAATCAAACGCTGCCGAATCAGGCCCTCTTCGTAGACATCGGCCTTTTCGCTCTTGCCTGTTTCCAGCGAACGCATCGCCTTGCCCAGGCTCTGTTTGAAGGTGCGTCCGATGGACATGACTTCGCCGACACTCTTCATTTGAGTGCCGAGGGTCGAGGAAGAGCCGGGGAATTTCTCAAACTGCCAGCGTGGGATCTTCACCACCACGTAGTCGATGGAGGGCTCGAAGCAGGCCGGGGTGACGCGGGTGATATCGTTTTTGAGTTCATCGAGGCGGTAGCCTACTGCGAGCTTGGCGGCGATTTTGGCGATGGGAAAGCCGGTAGCTTTCGAAGCCAGCGCCGAGCTGCGGCTAACGCGCGGATTCATTTCGATAATGATCATGCGGCCATTGGCGGGGTTGATGGCAAACTGTACGTTTGAGCCGCCAGTATCGACGCCGATCTCGCGGAGGCAGGCGAGCGAGGCATCGCGCATCATCTGGTATTCGCGGTCGGTGAGAGTCTGGGCAGGGGCGACTGTAATGGAATCGCCGGTGTGGACGCCCATCGGGTCGAAGTTTTCGATCGAGCAGACGATGATTGCGTTGTCGGCCAGATCGCGAATCACCTCCATCTCGTATTCTTTCCAGCCGAGCATGCTTTCTTCGGCGAGCACTTCGTGGACAGGGGAGAGGTCGAGGCCACGCTCGAGGATCTCGATCAATTCTTCTGTATTGTAGGCAATGCCACCGCCGGTGCCGCCGAGGGTGAAGCTGGGGCGAAGGATCAACGGATAGCCCATGTGTTGGGCAAATGCGAGGCCGTCTTCGATGTTGGTAATCAGTTGCGATTCTGGTAGATCGAGGCCGATCTTCTTCATCGCATCCTTGAAGAGCAGGCGGTCTTCGGCCTTCTTGATGCTCTCTACCTTTGCTCCAATTAATTCGACGCCATACTGTTCCAGGACACCAGCCTCAGCGAGGGCAATCGAGAGGTTGAGGCCGGTTTGGCCGCCTACGGTGGAAAGCAGCGCATCGGGCCGTTCTTTTTTGATGACTTCGGTGGCAAATTCAACCGTCAACGGCTCAATATAGGTGCGGTCGGCGAGATCAGGGTCGGTCATGATCGTCGCCGGATTGGAGTTGATCAGGATCACTTCATAGCCGTCGTCGCGCAGGGCCTTGCAGGCTTGAGTGCCCGAGTAGTCGAATTCGCAAGCCTGGCCGATAACGATCGGGCCAGAGCCCACGATCATAATTTTTTTGAGGTCGTCTCTACGTGGCATGGATTATTTGCTCCCTTTCCACTCATCCATCAGCTTGACGAAGTCGTCAAAAAGATATTGCGAGTCGTGAGGGCCGGGGGCTGCCTCGGGGTGGTACTGGACGGAAAAGAGTGGCAGATTTCTGTGGCGCAAGCCTTCGAGCGTGTTGTCGTTGAGGTTGATGTGTGTCAGGTCGATTTCGTTCTGGTTGAGCGAGTCGGGGTCCACGGCAAATCCGTGATTTTGAGCAGTAATTTCTACTTTGTTGGTGATTTTGTTCAGGACCGGGTGATTGCCGCCTCGGTGGCCGAATTTCAGTTTGAAGGTCTTGCCGCCGAGGGCCAGGCCAAGAATCTGATGGCCGAGGCAGATGCCGAAGATGGGGGTTTTGCCCATGAGCTTTCGGATTTGTGCGGCCTGGTATTCGAGAGGTTCAGGGTCGCCGGGGCCATTGGAGAGGAAGACGCCGTCTGGTTTGAGCGATAGAACGTCTTCGGCGCTGGTGCCGGCAGGGACGACTGTAAGATCGCAGCCGACGTGGGCCAGGCGGCGGAGTATGTTGCGCTTGATACCGAAATCGTAGGCTACGACTTTGAAGCGTGGTGCCGCCCCGGCTAGCAAGACTTCTGATTCCGAAACCGGCGTCACGCCTTCGTGCCAGGGGTAGCTCTGTTTGGTTGAGACTCGGGTGGCCAAGTCCATTCCAGCCATCGAGGGAACGTTCTTTGCGCGTTCGATCAGTTCCTTGTGGTCGAGCGTGGTGGAAGAAATTACACCGCGTAGAACGCCGCCCATACGGAGTTTCCTCACAAGCGTCCTGGTATCGATTCCGGTCACGGCAGGAATGCCGTGCTTCGAAAGAAACGAGTCCGCGTCTGCATCGCTGCGCCAATTGCTGGCGACAGGGGAATACTCACGGACGATCAGGCCCTCAAAATAAGGGCGGCCAGCCTCGTTGTCGGCTTCATTGGTTCCGTAGTTTCCAATCTGCGGGTTTGTCAAAACGACAATTTGTCCCGCATAGGACGGATCCGTGAAAATTTCTTGATAACCGGTGAGCGAGGTATTAAAAACCACTTCACCCGCTTTATCTACGGGCGCACCAAAGGCTTTGCCTTCGAAGACCGTGCCGTCTTCCAGGGCGAGCAAGGCAGTGTTCAACCTTGTGTTCTCCTTGTTGGGGGGATTTTTCTTAATTTAACACGACGACGCCCGATTGCTAAACTTGTCTTCAAACGATATGTCCTCGTCATCCAGCGCCGCACTCCAGGCCTTTACGCAGATCGCCCACTTCGAGTCAATTGCGCTCGAAACCGGCGCGGTGCTCTGCCCAATCGAGGTTGCCTACCAGACCTACGGAACTCTCAATCAAGACCGTACCAATGCCGTACTCATCTGTCACGCTTTCACAGGTGATTCTCATGCAGCGGGAGTCTCTGAGGAGGACGGGCAATTGGGCTGGTGGGACAACATGATTGGCCCGGGCAAGGCGATGGACACAGACAAATACTTCGTCATCTGTTCGAATGTTCTTGGTGGCTGCCGGGGCACTACGGGGCCAGCCTCGATTGACCCCAAGACGAGCGAACCTTACGGCATGCATTTTCCGATGATCACCATCGGCGACATGGTACGGCTGCAGAAAATGCTGGTCGAGAGCCTCGGGATTCAGAAGTTGCTGGCCGTCGCCGGCGGCTCGATGGGTGGAATGCAGGCCCTCGAATGGACGGTCGCCTTTCCTGATAGCGTCGCCAGTTGCCTGGCCGTTGCCACCACTGCCCGCCATGGTGCACAGCAGATTGCCTTCAACGAAGTAGGCCGGCAGGCCATCATGGCTGACCCCGAATTCCACGATGGCAACTACACCATGCACAACACCAAGCCCGCCCGTGGCCTGTCTGTTGCCCGTATGGTCGGCCATATCACGTATATGAGCGACGACTCCATGCGCACCAAGTTCGGCCGTCGCCTGCGAGGCAAAGAGAGCTTCTCTTTCGATTTCTCTGCCGAATTCGAAGTCGAAAGTTATCTTCGCTACCGCGGCAGCCGCTTCGTGGACCGCTTCGACGCCAACTCTTATCTCTACATCACCAAGGCGATGGACTATTACGACCTCGCCGCCAATCACGCTACATTACCGGCTGCTCTGGACCAATCAAAGGCTCGCTTTCTTGTGATCAGCTTTACGTCTGACTGGCTCTACCCCAGCTACCAGTCGCTTGAAATTGTCAGTGCCCTTCGCGCCCGCAACAAAGACGTTGCCTACGTCCAACTGGAATCTAACTACGGCCACGATGCTTTCCTGGTCGAGGTGGACGAGCAGACAATTCTGGTCTCGGGCTTCCTGGATACCACGATGCGTATGGAGCGCCATGAGCCCCGATCAAGCGCCACCGATCAAGACCTTTTTGCCCGTAAAGACTTCTCGGTGATCGCCAATTGGGTGGCCCCCAACAGCCGTGTGCTCGATCTGGGTTGCGGCGATGGCACCCTAATCGCATGGCTTGGGCAGAACAAGTCTTGCGACGCTCGTGGAGTCGAGATTGATCGCGATCTGGTACGTCGTGCGATTTCGCGCGGTGCTTCGGCATACCAGGGAGACATCGAAAGCGGTCTGAAGGATTACCTCACCGAAGCTTTCGATTATGTGATCCTGTCGCAGACTTTGCAGCAGGCCCGTCAGCCACTGGATCTGCTGCGCGAGATTCTCCGTGTGGGCAAGCACATCATTATCGGGTTCCCGAATTTCAGCCACTGGTCTGTGCGGTGGTCCCACCTGGTAAGTGGGCGATCGCCGCAAAATGAACTTTTTCCTTTTGAATGGTACGAATCGCCGAATATCCATTTCGTGACAGTGAAAGACTTTGAAATGTTGTGCAAGCGTGAGGGCTGGGTGATTGAAAAGCGGGCATTTCTGGCTGGCGACAGCGAGGTGACAAAGCTCCCCAACCTCACTGCGGAAGTTGCGGTCTACCTGCTGCGCCGGTGAAGCAGCTGACATGCTGTGTGTCCCTCTCTCTCCGATCCGCCGCTGCCGCAGAGCTGCTGTGCTTGTTTAGAATCAAAATGCAGTTCCGTGCTGAGGCCTATAACCTTCTTAATCATGTAAACTTCACCACTCCGGGTACGAGTATTCTGACGCCGACCACATTCAGCCGTTTGTCTGCAACGGCCAAATCCTCCAGCGGCACCGGAGCACGCGTCATGCAAGTGGCGCTCCGCGTCGACTTTTAGCCACTGGTCACAACTTAAACCCTTGATAGCCCGGCGTAGCCTCCTTCTGGCCCGCCGGGCTTCTTGCGTATTTGGGGAAGCTGAGCTACTATTTTTTCAACGCTTCATGAGGTATTGGGTTCCAAGTCGCAGATCCTCCCAGAAGCCAACTCTCTCTTTAGGGGATCTTAATGCGACTTCTTTTGTCCGGCCTGGTTCTTGTTCTCTCGCTATCGGCTCAAATTCAAAACGCCCGTGTTGAAGGTACAGTTCTTGACACCTCAGGATCCAGTATTCCTGGTGCCAAATTGTTGATTACCAACTCGAAAACGCAAGCAAAATACAACGCCGAAGCCAATGCTTCCGGCTTTTACTTTTTCCCCTCTTTGCAGCCTGGCATGTACATTCTTACAGCCGAGGCAGGTGGTTTCCGCAAAACGACGCTCACCAATATCGAAATCAACGTTGGGGCAAACATCCGCCAGGACATCAAGCTTGAGATTGGTGCCGTTACAGACAGCATCACCGTTGAATTCAATGCCGTTCGCATCCAGACGACCGAGGCAACGATCCAGCGGTCCATTACTCTTCGCGATATTGATACTCTGCCTCAGCTTGGCCGCGGCCCGATCGCACTGGCGACTTATCAGCCGGGCGTTCAGCTTGGCACCAGCCCCAATGACCCGAGCTTTGCGCGGGTAAACGGAATGCGTCAGGGCTCGAACAACAATACTCTCGACGGTGTTGATGTCAATGACGCGGTCTCTCCTCGGCTGGGGCTCACGCTTAATGCCAATAATACCGATTCGGTGGAAGAGTTCCGGATTATCACCAATGGTGCGAAGGCCGAATACGGGCGCAATGCGGGTGGAACCGTCGAACTGATCACGAGATCTGGCACCAATCGATTCAGCGGAAACCTTTTTGAATACCACCGCAATACGGTACTGAACGCAAATAACTTCTTCAACAAGTCGAGCGGAACGGAGCTGCTTCGCCCCAAATTCATTCAGAACCAGTTTGGTGGTTCCATTGGCGGGCCTGTGCTCATTCCGAAAATTTTCAATGGCAAGAACAAGGTCTTTTTCTTTTACAACTTTCAGGGCACGCGCACGGCCCAGGAAGTAGTGCGAAACCGCACCGTTCTTATGCCTGAGGCGAAGTCTGGGATCTTTCGTTGGGTAGTGCCGATTAACCAGCCTGGAGCTGGCGAGACCCGCTCTTACAACATTGTGCAGAACGATCCTCGTCGTCTTGGTATCGACAAGACCGTTGCTGCCAATCTGGCCTTGCTTCCGGCCCCAAATAACCTGGACCTCGGTGACCGCTTAAACACTGCTGGCTATCGTTTCAATGCTCCTGCCAATAGCAATGGCGATCAGCATACGATGAAGTCGGATTGGAATGTTACCAATAACCTTCGTACCTACTTCCGCTATTCCTGGTTTAAGACGACAACGCTGGCTGACTCGCTGAACAACGCGGAAGCTACTTTCCCCGGCCAGCCGAACGGGACGCAGGGTGGGATCAGAGCTGGCTATTCGATCGGAGCCACCTGGACGGTGAAGCCTAGCATTTTGAACGAGTTTATCTACGGATATTCCGAGTCTTCGGTGATTTTTGGTCGCGTGCGTAGCGTTAGCTTCCCCGGCCAGGCCCTGATCGGTGCCAACCTCTTTACAAACCCAATCCCGACCGGTTTTGGGTCTGCTCGCAACTCTCCGGTGAACCCCCAGCTATCGGATAACATTTCGATTGTTCGCAACAATCACACTTTCAAAATGGGCTTCCGTTATTCGACGACAACTCAATATCAGACCAGCGATGCTTCTATCTATCCCACAATCAATGTTGGACAGGGAAATGGAAATGCCGCGCCTGGCGATATCGGCCCGGCGGGTACTCAAATTGCCGCAGCGGATCGTCAGCGCTTCGACAATCTTTACAACGATCTTCTCGGTCGCGTCAGCTCGATCCAGACCTCTTTTTATAGCGACCTGGCTGCATTCCAGACTCCGGGTACGCCTCGCGTTCGTAACTTCATTTTTCGCGACTATGGTTATTACTTTCAGGACGATTGGCGCATCAAGCCCAACCTCACTTTGAATCTGGGCATTCGCTATGAGTTTTACGGTGTGCCTTTTGAACGGGACCAACTTCAAGGCAACATTATCCAGAACGAGGCAGGGCTGATCAATGCCGCTGGCCGCATCGCTGACCTCACAGTCAAGCGAAGTGATTCCTGGTTTAAAAACGACTACAACAACTTTGCCCCTCGCGTTGGTATTGCCTGGTCGCCCTTCAAATCCGGCAAGACTTCGATTCGCGCCTCTTGGGGCGTCTTCTATGATCGAGTCCCCGGGACTGCAACCATAGATCCTGATAGCACCACTCCTGGTTTCGCTCAGTCCGTAAGTGTGTTCCCCAATCAGGCAGTGGGCAGCGATTTGCGGCTCAGTGACAGACTTGCTTTGCCTGCGCCTCCAGCAAGGCCGACACTTTCGCCGGTTGCCAACCGGGTCTTCGGTGGTTTGAATGTGATTGATCCCAATTTTCGCCAGCCTTATGTGCTTCAGACGAACTTTACGATCCAGCACGAATTGATGCGAAACACGGTGGTCGAAGCCGGCTATGTATCGAATCGGGCGATTAAGCAATTGCTCGATCAAAACGTAAATCAGACGCGCATCTATGAAGGTTTCCTGACTGATTTCAACGAGCTCCGTGCGTTTCAGGCGAACAACACACCTACTTCTGCTTCGAACGCTCTTGTGCGAATGTTTGGCTCACCTGCTGCCGCAATTAGCGGCATTGGAGCAACGCCCGTTCGGCAGGGTAGTGTGGGTGCAGCGGCGAACACGATCGACACCAGTAATTTCACTCGCTATGCAGGGGCTGGGGTTTCGCAATTCTACTTGCGCAATTTCCCGCAATTCACCAACGTGATCCAATCGACCAATGCTGGCCGGACCTATTACGACTCTTTCCAGTTCAGTCTCCGGCGCCAAGCTGGTGCCCTCAAAGGTGCTATTAATTACACTTGGTCGAAGACGATCGACAACGCGTCAGCAGATGGAGGAGGCAATACCGGGCCGCTGGATAACTATAATCTCCGGCTGAACCGCACGCTCTCAGACATCAATCGTCCGCACACTTTCAATTGGTCTACAAGCTATGCAATCCCATTTGGCCGTGGCAAGCGATTTGCCGGCAACATGCCGGGG
>JBKJUN010000561.1:0-2469 GCA_046590555.1 Bryobacter sp.
TTTCACCAGGGAAGCGATAATTCACTGAGAAGACGCCGTAGGCCGCCATGGCTGTTCCATCTGGCCGACGGAGGAGATTTGCTTCGAATGATCCAGCAGCAGATGCATTCAGCCCGACGAGGGCAGGTACTTCGTTAGCCGGGCTCATCTGAACTGAGAAGGAAAATCGTTCCGTTTCGCGCAACTGCGCACGAATCTCGCCGCCACCATTAGTAACAGTATGAAGGTTCCAATAGGCGGATCCGGCGTCTGCCCAGATTCCGAGAATCGTGTTTACAGCAGCGGGCGTTGCAACGTTGACATCAACTGCGTAGCGCAAGTTCCCAGCCCCACCCGCTCCCGCCAGAATGTTTTGTGCGCGAGAGAGCGTCGTATCCAGCGTTACCGGGCCGTTGGTGCCATTGGTGCCAGTGTGGATATGCATCCCTGTGAACTGCGTGCCCTCGGCAAACCCAGTGTAATTGATGTCGAAGGTGACTTCGCTGCTTACCAATCGCCCTGCTTCAAGCGAAGCAAGAATCGTCAAGAATCCAATGCCGCGTGCGCCCGATGTCACCGCAGGAACTTCGTTATCCGGCAGCATCATGACGCCGTAAACCCGGCGCTCGGCGCGAACCATTTGCGCACGTACTGCACCGCCTGGATTCACTGTCGTATGCAAGTTTAGATAGAAGCTGGAAGGGCTGGCGATCAATTCTTCAAGCACGGCCACGTTTGCCGATCCTGCCGCCACTTCAACCGCCCGCTTGATCTCGCCACGACCCGTTGCATCCACAACGGGATTCGCTCCGGTAATCCGGGTGTCCAGCAGCACAGGACCGTTGGCTCCGGCATTTCCACGATGGATATGAAAGCCCGTGATACTGACTTCACCCGGAAACTGGTAGCGAATCCCGAAGTCGACTGTACCGCTAGTCACTTTGCCCGCAGCATCGCGGACAACGTGCACCCAAACGGTGCCAAAGCCTGTAGCAGCCAGGCCTTCAATCGCCGGCACTTGATTCGCCGGACTCATGTTGATCCGGAACGGAATCGATTCTACGCTCTGCCCAAACGCAGAGGGAATCATTGAGACGGTGGCTAACAGAGCCAGACCGAGGACTTTTCGAAACATAGGAACCCCTTTACCAATAGTTGGTGAACAACAAATACCAGATGTTTCCTCTGGAAGCAATGGCGCACTTTTTCAAATACTTGCCCCAAAGGAGTCACTTCAGTAGTGATTTTTACAAACATCGAACAAACCAGACCTTCACCGGCCTTGACCTTGCCTGATTCGGACTAAAGGGCAAAATCACCCATCAGAACTTTCACTAAACATTTACAAGGCCGTGACAAATCAGGCTTAGCTGCGGGCCTTATCAACCGCACTTCGCCAGCCATCAAGTAGTGCTTCCCGCTCCGTCGGCCGCATCGCCGGTTCAAAGCGCTTCTCGATCCTCCAGAAACCCTCAAGCTCTGAGGTCTCCTTGAAGTGACCAATCCCCAGTGCCGCCAGATAGCACGCCCCAAGCGCCGTGCTCTCGATATCCATCGGCCGCACCACCGGGCATCCAAGAAGGTCGGCTTGGAATTGCATTAAAAAATCATTGGCTGCCGCACCACCATCCACCCGCAATTCCTTCAATGCCTGCCCTGTATCGGCCTTCATTGCTTCAAACAAGTCGTAGCTCTGGTAGGCAATGCTCTCCAGGCCGGCCCGGATCAGTTGGGCTCGGGATGTGGACCGCGTAAGCCCGCAGATCAGGCCGCGTGCGTCCGGGTCCCAATAAGGGGCACCCATTCCGGTAAATGCCGGAACCAGGTAGACTCCGCCCGTATTCTGAGTTGTAGCAGCAAGTTCCCCCGTCAGCGCTACGTCGCCGAAGAGCCCAAGATTGTCCCGCAGAAACTGCATCGCAGCTCCACCAACAAAGACACTTCCTTCGAGCGCGTAGCGAGGGTCGTCTCCTCCGCAGGCTGCGCGTGTTGCCAGCAGGCGATTGGCTGACACCGGCCTCTGCGATCCAGTCTGCATTAAGGCAAAGCAACCTGTGCCATACGTGTTCTTGGTCAAACCGGGATGGAAGCAAGCCTGGCCAAAGAGGGCCGCCTGTTGGTCGCCAGCGATCCCGGCAATCGGTATCTCAGCACCAAACAGATCTCCCGATGTAACCCCAACTACCTCACGCGAACCCACAATCTTCGGCATCATCACACTCGGAATATCGAAGATCCGGAGCAACTCCTCATCCCATGCGCCTGTCTCGAGATTCATCAGCATCGTACGCGATGCGTTCGTTGTATCCGTAACGTGTACCTTGCCCTCAGTGAGCTTCCAGATCAGCCAGGTGTCGATGGTTCCAAAAAGCAGTTCGCCATTGGCTGCTCGAGCTTTTCCCTCAGGTGTCTGTTCAAGTAGCCAGCGCAGCTTCGATCCCGAGAAGTAGGCATCGATCACTAGCCCCGTGCGCTCTTCGATCATGCGCT
>JBKJUN010000703.1:0-2878 GCA_046590555.1 Bryobacter sp.
ATGGACTCGGCGGCATCCTCCGCACAGACCAGCGCGAACTCAAGTTCACAGAGTCCCCCGCTAGCGAAGCGACTGCGATCCGCGCTGGCATCCATCGCAGCCAGAAGAGCTTCGCCAGCATGAAACTCAGCGGTGCACTCCCAGCAATCGGTACACGCCTCTACGGCAGCTATCTCTGGACCGATTACCGCGCCCTCACTCCCTTCCACACCTCGCTCACCACTCAAGGTCTAGCCGAGACCGGCCTCAACATCGGGATTCGCCAACCCATCCCTGGCTTCCTCGGTATCCCCGGCCGCTTTGAACTCAACGCCGAGATGCGCAACATGCTTGCCCAGGGTTACATTCCCGTCATTACTCCCACAGGTCGCACGATGTGGCTCATTCCAACACCAAAGCAAGTCCGCGGCGGCCTCAGCTTCATCTTCTAGCCCAGCTTAACCCGTATACCCAGTCTGCCATTCTCAGCCTGTACAGTGCCTCTGTGCAAGCCCACTGCAAGCTTCACTCCAACGCGTAGTCCCCTGGTACCACCGTCTCAGCCTTGGTCCCACGCTAACTCAAACAGGATAAGATCCATTGAGCGAACGCTTCCTGTTGCCTTCATGATATTCTTCGCCTCATGAACCTATTGGACATACTGAACGCCGCTAACGGTGGCCAAAATGTTGAGGCTCTCGCGAATCAATTTGGCATTTCTGGAGATCAAGCCCAATCCGTCCTTGGTCAGTTGCTTCCTGCGCTGGCCCAGGGTGCCCAACAGAATAGTGGCCTCGACGGTTTGCTCGGTGCTCTCTCCGGTGGCAACCACTCACAATACATTGACGACCCATCTACTCTTTCTCAGCCTGAGACGATTGAAGATGGCAATGGAATACTTGGTCACCTCCTCGGCAGCAAGGACGCAAGCCGCGCTCTTGCTGCACATGTTGCTGGCAACACGGGCCTCAGCGATACGCTGATCAAGCAAATGCTTCCAGTCGTCGCCTCACTGGCGATGGGTGCCATGTCCAAACAGTCGCGACAATCGGCAAGTCCTTTCGACGGCCTCGCCGGAATGCTGGATTTCAACAAGGATGGCAGCGCTGTTGACGACGTGTTAGGGCTCATGGGAAAGTTTTTTCCCCGTTAGCTGGCTAGAGCGCAGCGAATTATCGCGTCGCCCCTTGCTCCACTTCGATGTTTGGCTGGAAACCCGCCTGAATGCAGCAAGTGGCTCGCGAAGAGAATCTTCGGAGCCACTTAAACTGAATACCCTGGTGAGGTGCAATATATTGCCCACCTCCCTGCTGACGAGATATTAAGGGATCTGTGAAGGCACCTTTGCCACAACACCTTTGCTCGCTTCCTCAAAGTTGACCGAGTTGACCTCAAGCAAGCGCCCGGTCGACACGTCCAGCGTATTGCGAGCCCGGCTATAGTTCGCCAGAGCTGTCACCTCAACACCTTGTGCCGTAGCGAGGTCGCGCTGTGCCTGAATCACCAGAAAGATTGTTGAACTTCCAAGCGCATACTTCTTCTGCTCGGCTTCAAGCGTCTGCTCCTGCAAGCGGCGGCTCTTTAAAGCGGATTCGTGACGGGCACGAGCCTGCTGCAAGCCAATAACTGCATTGGTGAGCTCAAGTCGGATCGAATTCAACTGGCGCACTTCCTGCAATTCCTGCTGGCGCAGGCGCAGCGTGTCGTTAGCGTAGTCCGCTTGTGCCGCACGGTTACGAATCGGAATATTCAAGTTGAAACCTACTGCGTAGTCGGGGAAGTTGCGGCGCAACAATTGTGCGAGCGCTGTTCCGTAATTGCCTTCAAAGAATGGATCGACAAATCTGGCGCGCCCCCCGGGTGCGGCCAATCCATTGATACCACCGGCAAGACCGTTATTCGTAAAGCTACCCGTGGCATCGAGCGAAGGCAGCAAAGCACTCTTGGAACCGGCGATGCCGATCTTGGTATTCGTGATATTCAATTTGGTCTGTTCAAGTTCTGGGCGCTTGCTGATCGCTTCTTCGATCAAGTCCTTAACCTGGCTCAACTCTTCAGTTGCAGGCACCCGAATCTGGTCGGTTGGAACAATCCGCGCATCTGCAATGGCAGGGCTGGCAATTCCGTTCCGGCTCAATGCGTTCTTGATGATCGCTTCCTGCTGCAGCAACTGCGTCTGACTCACCGTCAGATCCTGTTGAGTACGGGCAACTTCAGCTTCAGCTCGTACGATTTCGATCGGAGCAAGAGTTCCGATCTCTACCTGTTTCTTGTTGTCTTCAAAAAGCTTCTGCGCCAGATCAACCGCCTTTTGCTTTACAGCTACGTCCTGGTTGAAAGAAACCAGGTCCCAATAAAGGTTGATCGTGGAGCTGACAGTAGTAATTACCTGCAGCTTGAAAGTCAAATCTGAAACCTTCAGGTTGTTCTTCGCGACACGGATGTTGCGGTTATTGATAGCCCGGCCAAATCCCTGCAAGAGTCGCTGCGAAACACTCACCTGGACGTTGTTTCGAGTAAAGGGATTCAAATCGTTATTAGGAGAATTGGATTTTATACCCGTGCTGCCGTATGCCACAGTTGCCGTAGTACCGGTCAGAAACTGTTTCTGCAAGCTCGTATTGAACTGATCGGAATTTACGACCAGTGCCGAAATACCAGTCACGAATGAGTTTGTCTGGGGATTCGATGATTTGTTGTGGAAGTAGCTGGAGCTCCAAACCGGGTCCAGATTTGGAATCGCAGAACCTGTCACGGTGAAAACGGTTCCTGTGTTGCTTCCTGATGTCGCTCCACCACCTGCTGCCTGGCCACCGTTACCAGTGCCAAAGCCGCCCGTCACAAGATTCACAGCCGAATTCGCACCTTGGGTCACGTTCGTCGTAACACCACGAATTTG
>JBKJUN010000835.1:0-14245 GCA_046590555.1 Bryobacter sp.
TTTATCATTCACGCGATTCGCGAAAGTATTTCTCAAATCCTGCCAATCGTTTACCTCTTCGGTGAGGAATTGTCGTCCTGCCTGCATTAGAGAATCAAGCCGAGCTAGCCCCTGCGCTACTCCTCAGGATCATTGACAATTGAATACTGCCTGGGCAGTGCGCCCAGGCAATCAAACACCTTGCACTGTAGCTAAGCCGGAGGTCCATCCGCGCAGCGAGACAATCCCAAAACCCGCTGCGCGGATACCTTTGGACCTTTGGCGATCACAAACTTCCGAAATGAGGCCATCCGCCACTCCAATAGAAAGTGAGGAACGAAACCAAATAGAATTTTCCGGCAGGGCAAGTGTTTGAAACAAAACCATCCAGTAGCCAAGCCAATGGGGAATGTCCTGAAAGGAACCCATTGCTTTCTAAACTGCTAGTTCGATTCTTCCGGAATGAGGCTGAGGGAACAAAGCCGAAGCTTCGCCAGGGAAGCGCCACCACACGCCCGCCGCAACCAAAGTTGAGCAATCCGAACCCATAGGAAGCAGCGAAGCGTCAGAAAACGCGGGAACGAAGCCAAACGCCCGTGCATAGAGGAAAAAGATGCGTAAGCTTCGGGATCAAAGCCATCTCGCAACTGGGCGAACGAACTCATTGTTCCAGAAACGAACCCATAGTGTTAAACAGCATGAAACCGATTGACTCGCTGCAAGCTCCTCAAAATGGAGACCCATTTATGGCTAAAGAGAATAGTTCGGTTAAGTACCCAGATAAGAGCAATCGCAAAGCAAAAGACTTGGCTTCCCCAGCAACGCGAGGGAAGAACCAGGCAGGCCAGACAAACGGCCAGAATGAAATGACGATTAAGGAACGCGGGAAAGGCAACTTCACGACCGCCGGAGGGGCGGCACGCAAGGTTTAGCAGTAGCAAGCGCCTGAAGTGAGCGCCGGCGCCAGCCACTTGGGCAAAGCACCCACAGACCCAAGAGCGACAGCTCGGCTCTTAAGCGTTAGGACTATGGATAGGCGGCGTGTGCTTCAACGCAGCGAGGCTTTCCACCGGAAGCGTAAAAAAAAATGTCGTTCCCTCACCGAGCGCAGATTCCGCCCAGATCCGCCCCCCCTGCGCCTGCACGATCCTCCGGCAAATCGCCAAGCCTACCCCAGTCCCCGGATATTCCTCAGCCGTGTGCAAGCGCTTGAAGGGTTGAAATATGGCCGATGCGTATTTCGGATCAAAGCCAATGCCGTTATCCCGGATCGAGAACACCCACGCTGCTCCCGTCAGTTCCGCGCTGATGTGCACGTGTGAGGGCTCGTCCGCCTTACGATACTTCACAGCGTTCCCAATCAAGTTCTGAAACAGGCGAACCATTTGCCCGCGGTCAACCGGCAAAGTGGGCATTGGATCGTGAGTAACCGAAGCGCCACTCTCTTGAATGGCTCCATCCAGGTGCGTAAGCGCTGCCTCTAAATCCTCATCGAGAGCAACCGAGACAGGCCGCTCTTCTTCTGTGGTGAGACGTGCGTAGGCAAGTAAATCATGGATTAGCGAACTCATGCGCGCAGCCGCACTCACAATAAACCCGAGGAACTGGTCCGCGTCCGCGTCTAGCTTCCCCTGATACTTGCTCGTCAGCAATTCAGCATACGACCGCATAGTCCTGAGCGGCTCTTGCAGATCATGGCTGGCCACGTAGGCAAACTGCTCTAGTGCGGTGTTCGACTCGGTCAACGAATCCTGCAATTGCTTGCGCGCCGTCTCATCGCTCATGATCTTTGCGTAGCCGATTACGCTCCCCTGCTCATCGTGCAGCGCATTCATAAAGCCGTTCGCGAAAAATTCACTCCCGTTCTTGTGCCGGTGCCAACGGATGTCAGTCGCGCTTCCCTGTTCCTGGGCAAGTTGCATTTCTGATTTGCAAACTTCCATTGCCTTTTCCGCCGGAGTGAAAATCACAGAAGCGTGCTGGCCGATCCACTCTACTTCGGAGTAACCCAGTAGCTGCTCCACTCCAGCATTCCACGAAGTGATGATGCCATCTGGATCAAGCATAAACATCGCATAATTCCGCAGTTCGCGGACTTGCATGCGGTATAAATCTGCGGCTTGGAGGTTGGTCAGTGATCCTGACTGATTCGAATTTCTTTCATCCATAATTTGAGTTCAGCTAAGCTCTTTGACTGTAGCACTGCGATTGACGCTGGTGGATTCTTGGAGGGTACTTGGACCTCGAGCTCAGATTCCCAATACCTGCAAAATTGAAGCTTCATTTCATTCGTCCGAATGTATTCTGGAATCGAAAAGAGGTTGCAAAAATGCGGCACCTCCCTGACTTCCTGATTCTCTCTTTCGCGGCATTCGCTGCAGATCCTCCAGAACAAGCCAAACGTGGGAAAGAACTCTTTGCCCTCAAAAGCGCCTCCGGCTTAGCTTGCGCCACCTGTCACCAACTCGAAGACCTGGGCTTGGCTGTAGGCCCAGACCTAAAGACGATGGGCCGTCTCCACCTTCGTGCCGTCGTCATGGGAATTCTCGCCACTCGCACTCAGTGCGTCAAAGAAATCTCCCCTACGATGGGCAAAGCCTTTCCGGCCGTCAAATCCGGAGATGACTATTTCGACTTGTCCAAGAATCCCCAGGCCAAAGTCACTCTTTCCCCATCTGAAATCAAGAGTGCCAAAGACAACGGGAATTGGAAGCATCCCCCAGAATCCCGTGGTCTCAACCGCGAACAACTCGCCAACCTGATTGCCTACATCCGCTTCGTTACCTTCGGCGATACAAAAGGCGTCCCAGTCTCGGATATCCCCTAATACGACAACGGGACTCACTGCCCGACACAACTAAGAACAACCACCTACTTCACGTAACTTCTACCCTAGAGGGAAGTCTTTACCGGCTTCCCTCTTTTCTTTCCCCACATAAATTCCCTTTAGATATCAACAACTTGAAGAAATTTCCTACTTTGGCACGCAACTTGCTCTATTCCCTTGTGCAATGACTTCGCTTCTATTCACGCTCGGAGGCAGCAATCGGCACAAAAATGCCGATAGCGTGAGTAGAGCCTCCGGCAGTGTCAGCACACCACGCACTGCCGGAGCTTTTGCCTCAGACGAAAATCAGAGCGCCATATAATCAAGGAGCAACAAAATGACTAACACAATCCTCCGCACCACATCAATCGCGGCACTGGCGCTGGCGCCATTTATCACCGGCTGCGCAACGAAGAAATATGTAAAAGCAACCGTCACCCCAATCGAACAAAAAGTTGGAGATCTTGACGGAACCACCAAGGCTCAGGCGAAGTCCATCGAAGAACTCGAACGTGGCGTAGCCCGTGCTGACGAACGCGCCCAAGGCGCACAGGGCAAAGCCGACGCCGCAGGCGAACAAGCTACCATGGCACGCAAAGAAGCCGCCGACGGCAAGAACTTGGCTGAGCAAGGCCTCGTTCGCGCCGACCAACTCGGCAAAGACATGAACTCCATGGGTAAAACGATCAACACCCGCATCGAGGGCATGCAGAACTACAAGCTCGTTACCACCGATCAGGTCCTTTTCCTCAGTGGTCAGTCTGAGCTCAACAAAGATTCAATGGCAATGCTCGATTCAGCAGTCACCAAAGTCACTCCCTATAAAAACTTCGTAGTCGAGATCCAGGGCTTTACCGATAACACCGGCCCCAAGAATCTCAACCTCGATCTTAGTCGTAAGCGTGCAGATGCCGTAGTCCGTTACCTGACCACCAAGCACAGTCTGCCCCTCCATCGCATCTTCGTCGCCGGCTACGGCATGGACAATCAAACCGCCGACAACAAGACTCGCGATGGGCGCAAACTCAACCGCCGCGTAGAAATCAAACTCTACGTCTCAGGCGACCAGGCACCAGCTCAGGTCTCCTCTACGGCCACTCCAAGCAACTAAGTTAATTTCTTACTCCGAATAAACTCGGGCGCCTGCTGCTTCCCTCGCAGCAGGCGCTTTTTTTACCACTATGTCAGCGACCCATCCTTACGCAAGTAGAACAGCTTATCCACCGGCGCAGTGCGCGGTCGCAGCAGTTCCGCAACGGCAACTGCACCAGCCATCGTGGATAGAAACAAACGTCGGTGCATAAACCAGGCGGCGCTATCACAAATCTCTCTTAGCGCACCAGCCCCCGCGACAACACTTCCGCCCGCTCGGCCAGATTCTCGGCCCGCACCAGATCCACCCGTCGCGCATCTTCGGCCTGCTGTAGGAAAGTTCGAACCTGTGCAATCAATTCCCTGGTCTTGGCATCCGGGTTCGACCGCTCCGCCCGCAACACCACCAGCCGCGCCGTCTCCAGATACTGCTGGATCCGCTGCGTCCGCTCCTGCACCTCTTTGGCCCCCAGAATCGGCTGCAAGCTCGGCCCGGGGTTAACAACGACAGGCGGCAAACTAGCCGGCGTCGGCGCAGCAACCTCCGCCTCCGAGCCCACGGCAGGCTTAGGAGTCTTGCGCACCGGCTTCGGCTTGGCAGGCTTCACCGGCACTATTACCGGCGGAGGCAACGTTGCTAACGGTGGACTCTTAACCACCGGATTGGAATCGCTCGGGGGCAACTGCGGCGGCAGCGGCAGCGGCTGCGGTGGCTTCGCCTGCGGCGCAGGCGGAATCACGATCGATGCCTTCGGTGGCTTTTTCTTGAACCAGCACCCCTGCTCCAGCAGCATGCCAGCCAGCATCACCACCCCGCCACTGATTCTCCATCTCATCATCAATCTTCCTCAAGCCTCGGGAAACGCAACTCAAACATCGTCCCCTCTCCAGCCTTGCTCTCAAAGTGGATGCTTCCATTGTGCAACTGCACCACCCGGTACGTCACGGCCAATCCAATTCCGCTCCCTTGCGTCTTGGTCGTAAAGTAGAGCTGAAAGATCTTGTTATAACTCTCCGGAGGAATCCCAATCCCCTGATCGCGTATCTCCACTACTATCTCCACAGGCTCTTTGCGAATCTGAATCGACAGCGGCCCGCCTTCCGGCATCGCCTCCATTCCATTCCGTAAAAGATTCAAAAACGCCTGCTTCAGCAAATCCGCATCCCCGCGAATCCGGCTCCGCTCCGTCTCACAAATCAGCGAAAGCTTAATTGTTTTCGATTGCGCCTCTGGCATTAAGAACTGCGTCAGCCCATTCACCAACTCAAACAGATCGAGCGGTGCCAGCTTCAACTCGACGGGCTTCGTAAAGTCGAGAAACGTCTTCACCACCCGGTCCAGCCGCTTCGTTTCATCCCTCAAAATCCGCAATTCTTCCTCAGCCACAGGGTCAGCACCACCCACCCTCTCCTTCAGAATCTCCAGATGCAATCCAATCGAATTCAGCGGGTTCTTGATCTCATGCGCCACCCCGCCCGTCAACCGGTTCAGCGCACTCAACCTCTGCGATACATCCAGTTGCCGCGAGATACTCTGCTTCGCCTCCGCATCACGAATCGTCAGCAAAAATCCCTTAGCCTCCAATACTTCTAAATCGAGCACAGTCCGCCGCTCACCCAAAGTCAACTCGGCATTGGTCACATTCTGCTTCAGCGCCATCGCCCCTTGAATCAAATGCCCCGCCGCTGTCCCTGGCGCAAATAACTCACTCACATGCGCCCCACTCATCTCCCACCGCCCACGACCCAGAAACTTCTCCAGCGCCCGCCCTGCATTCACCAGCTTCTCTTCCTCATCAAAAAGCAGCACTGCATCTTCCATCCGCTCAAGCAACTGCTGCACATTCCCCCGCATCTGCTTTAGGTCTTCCTTCGCTCCACGCACTTGCTCACCAAGCAAACTCAACTTGCTCTCGACAATCTGCACTTCCTGCGCCTCGCGCGTCACCGGCTCATGCAGCGCCTCGCCCCGCGACACCTTGTCAATCGCTTCACTCAGCCGGCGCAACGGCACAAACGCCAAATCCGCCGTCAGCACAGCAATCCCCAGCGACACCAGCAACGACATCGCCAGCGCAAACAACAAATTCCCCACCTCCGGCTCAAGCGTATTCCGCAACAGCTCACTCGACACCAGTACCCTTACCTCAAACGTCGGCTGCTTGCTCCCCGGCAACCCTAGCGGAATGATCGTCTCGTACTCTTCCTTCTTGGTAAACACACGCCAGATCTGCCGCGCCCGCCCCATCTCGGCCCAATCCCGCATTGGCATCGCCAGCCGTGCCGCCTTGCCCTTACTGATCGGATTCGACGACGACAACACTCGCCCGTCCCGCCCCTTCACATCAATCTCCACCGCCGTCCGCGTCGAAGACATCGTCTGCTCCAACATCTTCGCCAGTGCCTCGTCCTTAAACGCCATCTCCATCCACATCTGCTCGGTCTCGCTCAGGCTCGCCCCCGGCTGCCCTTGCCGCCCATACTCATCCACCCGCTGCACCAACAGCGTCTGCGCCTGGCTAGCCAGCAACATCGACCTCTCCGCCGCATCACGAAACAACACACTAGCCCCGGTCGACAGGCTCAATAACGAATACCCCACCGCAACCGCCAACAGTGGCAGCAGAATCGTCAGCCTCAATCGGCTCTTCAGTGTCATGGGTCTTTAGGCGTCGCCTACATCGGCGCCATATTGCTTCAACTTGTTATGGAGTGTCTTCAAACTACAACCGAGAATCTCCGCCGCCCGCGTCTTGTTCTGCTTCGTATGCTCCAGCGTCTTAAAAATCAACGCCTTCTCGCACTCGTCCACAGTCGTACCAACCCGGATCAGGATCGCCTCAGGATCATTAGATACAGCAAGGCCACTATCTGTTCCAGGCACCGGCGGTAAATGCACCATCCGGATCAGTCCCTCGCCAGCCAGAATCACGGCCCGCTCAAGCACATTGCGCAACTCCCTAATATTCCCCGGCCAACTCCGCCGCCGCAGCGCAAGCAACGCCGCATCATCGATCCCGGGCACCCGCACCCCATGCTTGGCGTTCATTTGCTGAATCAGCGTTTCTACTAAAAGCGGCAAATCGTCCATACGCTCCCGCAACGGCGCAAGCTCCAGGCGAAACACATTCAACCGGTAAAACAGATCTTCCCGAAACGTCCCATTGCCGAGCGCCTCTTCCAGCTTCCGGTTCGTCGCCGCCACAATCCGCACATCCACTTCAATCTCGCCCTTGGCACCAAGACGCCGCACTTTACCGTCTTCCAGTACACGCAACAACTTCGCCTGCGTGCTCACCGGCATCTCGCCAATTTCATCCAGCAACAGCGTCCCTCGATGCGCCAGCTCAAAACACCCCGCCCGCCGCTCAAGTGCCCCGGTAAACGACCCCTTCTCATGCCCGAACAACTCGCTCTCGATCAGGCTCTCCGGCAACGCTGCACAATTAAGCGCTACAAACGGTTCCTTTGCACGAGCGCTCAATCCATGAATCGCCCGCGCCACCACTTCCTTACCCGTCCCGCTCTCACCAGTAAGCAACACCGAAGCCTTTGTCGGTGCCACTTGGTGCACCAGTCCATACAGCTCCTGCATCACCGGCGTCTGCCCAACCAGCCCACCCAGCCGCCCCTCATAACCAAGTTGCCGCTCGAGGATCACCTTGTCCTCGCTCATCCGCCGCGCCGACAGAGCGCGATCCAGCAACAACTTCATCGCTTGCGGATCAATCGGCTTCTCAAGAAACCAAAACGCCCCCAGATCATGAATCGTATTGAGTGCTGTCTCAAGATTTCCAAACGCAGTCACCACAATCGCCAGCGGTGGATTCTCCTGCTCCTTTAGCTTTCCCAGCAGTCCCGCCCCATCCATCACCGGCATCATCATGTCGGTCACGATCAACTGCGCAGGCCAGGTCTCCATCACCTCCAGCGCCTTCGCTCCGTTCTCCGCCTGTCTTACTTCATAACCCCAGGCAGAAATCAGCGATGACAATCCCCGCCGCTGGTTCTCCTCATCATCTACAACCAGCACACGAGCTTTATGTTCAAGCATGGTTCTCTCTTAAAAGCGATCGAATACGACACCAACAAACGCAAGGCACATCTCATCTTCAGTGCCTTCGCCCCACTTCACATTCTTCAACGGATTACTGGGATTCTTCGGATTATTCACCGAGTTATCAAAGGTGCAACGAAGGCTCAACTGCGACAAAGCCGGCATCTTCACCGGCTCTTCAAACGTATAAGCACCCTGCCAGTTGAAGTCCCATTTGTCGATCAGGATCATCCGCTCCTTATCGCCGCGATAACTCTTCTCCACTTCGATCCTGGTCCCAAGCAGATGCATATGCGGAAACACGTTGATCACCTTCATCTCAAGGCCAGGGAATACCGGGAAGCTCGCCGAAGCAACATGCGCAGCATCACCAGCAGGGATATTTAACCGAGTCTGCACCACCGGCACAAAATAAAGCTGCTTCTCCACCTTTTCTTTATTGAAGTAAATTCCAACAGAAGTCTGGTCCTCGCCAGTCCTTCCACCGGTGTAATAGTGAATCTGCATCACGACGCGAGCAGATTTGCCAAGCTTCATCCCAATACCCTTGGGCAGGTGCTCTGGCCGGGCACCAGGCGCCCAACCACCAAGCGTGTAGCCATTCAAAAGAAGGCTCTCCAGATTGCTGATACCGATCTCAAACCCAGGACCGCCATAGCAGTCATAACCAGGCTCTTCATCCTTGGCGTCAAGCCTCTCAGAATCCCCGCTCGGGTCCAGATACACGATCACGTGATGCACAATTTTCCGGTTCCCAGGCACGATATCAATGGCGCTGACAAAACGATCCGCATCAATCCCGGTAGGCAACACAAAGCAGCGATAGACATCCTTGCCTCGGGCAGGCGTGTAAGCCACAGGCATTTTCACCGTCAGGTCAGGCTCACCCAAAACCCAAACACCCTTATCTTCAGCCGCAGGAGGCATGTCCGCCGCATCCCCCATCGGAGTCCCATTGGCGATCCACATCAGCAAGTCCAGCTTCTCTTCCGGCTTCAGTGCAAATGCACCCTTAAACTTCCCGTGGCTCTCACTCGGCTTCCACGGCGGCATAAGGCCTTCCTCAACAACGCGCTTGATATCGGGTGCATAGTTAACGGCATCGTCATAGGTCAGCAAAGCCATAGGGCCAATATCGCCAGGCCGGTGGCACTGCTGACAGCGCCCAGCCAAAATCCGCGACACTTCTTTGGTATAGGTCACCTCAGCTCGCGCCGCAACGCCAGCCAAACCCATCACCAAAATGATTGCTAATGATCGCATCGCTACCTCGCGTTTCATTCCATGCCAGGTGCGAATGTTCCGCCCGGTATTTATATTCTCGCACTCCTGCCATAATCCGCCATGGACGGGCCGAATCGCCTCCACGTAACGGTGGTGAAAAATCATATATGATGCGTTAGTTCTTATAAAATTTCCCAATCGGATCATCTATGCGACTACTCCTACTCTCAACCATCACCCTGCTAAGCGTCGCTCATTCCTCCGTGGCGCAGACTGCCACAGGAACCATCAACGTCACTGCTGAAGACAGTAGCCTCGCCGTAATCCAGCGAGCCACTATCACGGTTACCAACAAATCAACCGGCCTCAAACGCTCCGGGTCCACCGGAGAACGTGGTGAATTCCAGGCCACATTTCTGCCGGCCGGAGAATACAGTATCAACGCCCGGGCCAGCGGGTTCAAAAGCTCAAACCTTTCGTCTTTTACTCTTCAGGTCGATCAGAATGCAACAGTGCGGTTGACACTCACACCAGGAGACGTGGTGGAAACAGTTCAGGTCACAGAAGCTACTCCGCTGCTTGAAGGCGATACTTCTTCGCTTGGCCAAGTCATCGAGAACAAGAAAATCCTGGACCTACCGCTAAACGGCCGCAACCCATTCGCCCTCGGCCTCCTCGCCGGCAACACAACACCCGTTACAGGCATGGGAACCAATCTGCCCTTCATCGCCGGCGGCGGGCGCTTCTCCTCAAATGAAGTTCTTCTCGATGGAGTAGACAACAACACCACCGTCACCTCAGGGGCGATTGGAAGAAGCGGCATTGCCCTGCAGCCCAGCGTCGACGCAGTACAGGAGTTCAAAGTCAAGACGAATTCGTTCTCAGCCGAGTTTGGCCACGCCGCAGGCGCGGTGATCAGCGCCAGCATCAAGAGTGGCTCAAACGAGTTTCACGGCACCCTCTTTGAATTCCTCCGTAACGACAAACTCGATGCAAATAACTTCTTCACCAACGCCGCCAGCCTCTCTAGGGCGGCCTTCCGTCAGAACCAGTTTGGTGGCGTCCTCGGTGGCCGTATCATTCGCAACAAAACCTTCTTCTTCGGCGACTACCAAGGCACCCGCCAGCGCACCGCAGCGGCATCCAACATCGGCAGCCTCCCGCCTGCCGGCATCCGTGGAGGCGATCTATCATCCCTCCGTACTCCCATCTTCGACCCCCTCGCACGCCGCCTTGCCACCAATGGCACCGTCGTAAGTACTCTCTTTCCAGGCGCCATCATCCCGATTTCTCGCATCAATCCCTCTTCCTCCGAAGTGCTGAAGCTCATCCCGAATCCAAACTTCGGCGCAGCAGGAGCTCTCGCGCGAAATTTCTTTCGCCAGGTTCCCCGCGGCTTCGATCAAGGCCAATGGGACGTCCGCGTGGACCACGCTATCACCAACAACCACCTCGTTTTCGGACGCGTTTCAAAGAGCAATCAAACCAATCCTCAGCCAGGCACAATCGATGGCTTTATCGGTGGCGGCAATACCCTCTATCGCGATATCTTCCAGGCCGTCCTCACCGATACTTACATCTTCACGCCTAACGTGGTCAACGAATTCCGGGCCGGCTACACACGCCATAACGGCAGCCGTCTCGTTAATGAAGTCGACAAAGGGGCCAAGTTCGCCGTCGACAACAAAGTAGCCCTCTTTCCGTTCCCCGTCTCTGGCTTCCCATCGATCGCCTTCAATTTCTCGGGCGAAGGCACGGGCTCCACGCAGTTTGATGGCTTCGGCGGCGGATCGAGCGATCTAAACTACGAAAACCGGTTTCACTTTGCCGATACCGTCTCTCTGAATCGGGGCAAACACAGCATGAAGACTGGCGTCGATTTCAGGCGCAATCGTTTCGATACACTTCGCGGAAACCCATTCTTCGGCCAGTTCATCTTCGGCTCTATCTTCTCTTCCAGCAGCGACACGCCGGGTTCCGGCGCACCCTTCGCCGACTACCTGATGGGTTTTCCCAGCCTCATACAAGGCACCCAGATGCTCGATTGGGGCCGTCAGGCCGACGTATACTTCGGAACGTTTTTCCAGGACGACTGGAAGCTAAGCAAGAAGCTCACCCTCAACATCGGCTTCCGCTACGATCTCTATACCCAGCCCATCGATATCCGGAATCGTGGTGGCCTTTTCGATCTCGAGAAGTCCCGCTTTGCTGTCCCCGGCAAGGACGGCTACACGCGTGGCATCGTCAAAGGCGATCACAACAACTTCGGTCCGCGTGCCGGCTTCGCCTATCAGGCAGGCCGGCGCTGGGTCATGCGTGGCGGATACGGCATCTTTTATGGTCTCCGTGACCAGAATCAGGAGGTCACGCAACTCGCTGGCAATAACCCCAACACCCCGGCCCTGATTGCTCCTGTTGTCAATGCCGCCCGCACCGTAGCACCTCCATACACCATCAACACTCCGGTGCTCGCAGGGCCTACGGCCACCACGCTTGAAGCCTTCAGCGCCGCATCGCCCCTAACACGAACGATCCGCTCCCAGGGCTTTAATGATGCACGCTTCCCCATGCTGGATCAGTTCAATTTTTCAATTCAGTTCCAACCTGCTGAAGCACTTCTAATCGAAACTTCCTACCAGGGGGCTCGCGGTCGAGACCTCGCCACTTTGTTCATCAATGTCAACCAGGTGCCCTTTGAATTCGCTCTCGACGGCCGCAACGTCCAGAGCCGCCGCCCCTACCCCATGGTCAATGGAACCGTGATTCCAACTTTTTCGAAGGCAAAATCCAACTACAACGCCTTCAATCTGCGAGTTGAAAAGCGGCACCGCAACGGCCTCAATTTCCTCACCAACTACACGTGGCAAAAGAACATGGAGGAAGGAGGTTCCGGTCCCAGTGCATTCACCCAAAATGGCGGAACATCCATCGCACTCGACGCATATAACCTCTCTCGCGAAAAGGGCCTTGCCCCCATCGACGTCGCGCATATCTTCAACATCAGTTACGGCTATGAACTCCCCTGGGGCCCTGGCAAGCGCTGGGCCAGCGGGCGTGGCCCCTTGGGCACGGTTATCGGTGGCTGGCAAGTCAATGGCATCACTATCATGCGAGGCGGCTTCCCCACCGACATCCGCACCAACCGCCTGCCGCCCATCTTCAACACCTTCAATGTTCCTGATCGCGTTAAAGGCCAGCCAATTCAGGTCACCTCCAACCGGGGTCCAGATAGCTTCTTCAATCCTGCAGCCTTCCGCGTCCCCGGCACCACACCCAGTACCACGGGTGCTCCAATTCAGCTCTACGGCGATTCCGCCCGCCGCGTCGGCCGCGGTCCTGGTTCTGTCAACTTTGACTTCTCGCTATTCAAGCAGGTAGACTTCGGCGAGCGCATGCGCCTTCAGATCCGCGCCGAAGCCTTCAACCTCACCAACACTCCTACCTTCAGCCTGGCCAGTTCCAATAGCCCCTCCATGACTTGCATCGGCCGCACGCCCGGCTCGGCCTGCAACGACAACAACCCGGAGTTCGGCAAGTTAAGCGGCGCACAAGCAACGGGACGCCAGCTTCAATTCGGCTTGAAATTCCTGTTCTAATCAAGGACACCATATGAATCGACGAACTTTTATTGCCAGTCTCCAGGCTGCCGGTCTACTCGCCGCCCCATCCCCAGGCGACCCCGTCTTCCCCTACGGTGCAGTCTACTTCCGCAAGTCCAACCCGCCAGAAGAAGATTGGGCCAAAGACCACAAAACCGCCGCCCAGCTAGGCATCAACAACTTCCGCCACTGGTTCATGTGGTCGGCCATTGAAGTGGCTCCCGGCAAATTCGATTGGCGCGACTATGACCGCATGTTCGAACTTGCAGCCGAAAACGGAATCAAGGTCACCGTATCGGAAATGATCACGGCCGCACCCGAGTGGGCTTTTGACCAGTACAGCCATGCCCGCTTCGTCGCCTCCGACGACAGCATCGTTCACTCTTCAATCTCAGGCTCAAGCGCCACCGGAGGATTCCCCGGCCTCTGCCTCGACAACGAAGACCTCCGCGCCCGTGCCGAAATCTTCCTCACCACACTGGTCGAGCGCTACAAAAACCACCCCGCCATGTGGGCCTGGGACCTCTGGAATGAACACTCATGGCCCGGTGGCGCACCTCCCAAAATGCTCTGCTTCTGCCAGGCCACCCAGGTCAAATTCCGCGAGTGGCTCCAAAAGAAATATGGCACTCTCGAGAATCTCGGTAAAGCCTGGTATCGCCACAGTTATGCAGACTGGTCCAACGTCCACCCGCCACGCTCCCTCAGCGGCTACCCCGAAAGCCTCGACTGGCTCGAATTCCGCGTCGACAACATGTTCCGCCATCACCAGTGGCGCGTCGATCTAGTCCGCAACCTCGATAAGCGCAACCGTGTCACAGCTCATGGCATCGCCTCAACTCTCGAAGGCCTCCCTGCTTCTGCCAACGATGAATGGCGCTCCGCCGCTCAAGTCGATTCCTGGGGCCTCACCTGGGTCGCCTCCCGCAAAGGCTCCGAGCTCTGGAAGCAGTTCCACGCCCTCGACCTCACCCGCGCTGGCTCTCGCGGTAAACCCTTCTGGCATGCCGAGGCTCAAGGCGGCCCACTCTGGATGCAACCTCAGGTCATCGGCCGCCCACGCGAAGACGGCCGCATCACAGAAGAAAAAGATGTCCGCCTCTGGAACATGGTCTCCATGGCCGGCGGCGCAACCGGCATACTCTTTCCCCGCTGGCGCCCACTCCTCGACGGCCCTCTCTTCGGTGCCTTCGGCCCCATGGCCATGGATGGCTCGGTAACTCCACGCGCTGAAATGGCCGGCAGCCTAGCCCGTTGGGCCAACCAGAACAAAGATCTCTGGAACTCACCGCCCGTCCGCGGCGATGTTGGCGTCGTCTTCACCCCCGAAGCCGAAGTCTTCAACTTCGTCCAGCAAGGCACCACCAAACACTACGCCGAATCTGCCCGTGGCGCCTATCAGGCTTTCTTTGATTCCCACATCCAGCCAGACTTCGTCCACATCGACGACCTCAAGCAATACCCGCT
>JBKJUN010001040.1:0-9180 GCA_046590555.1 Bryobacter sp.
ACTTACGCCATGGTCTACGCACCAGTGGGGCGCAAATTCAGCGTGCATATGGACAAGATCCAAGGCCCGAAGGTGATTGCCTGGTGGTTCAATCCGCGCAACGGTGAGTCCAAGCGCATTGGTGAATTCGAAAACAGAGGCGAGCGTGAGTTCACTCCGCCTGATCTCGGGGAGATGACCGATTGGGTGCTGGTGCTGGACGATGCGGCAAAGAATTACGCTGCGCCTGCTTCGCCTAGAAGGTAATCTTCCAACCCAGCTGGACGTTGCGCTCTCCGAACTTGGTGGTAATCAGGCCGAAATTTCCGGCTCTCGGACTTCCCGAAGGGTTGCTGAGAAGCGGGAGATTGGGGAAGTTAAAGACTTCGAGGCGGAGTTGGGATTTGATTCGATCATTGATCGGAATGCTCTTGAACAAAGCGGCATCCCAGTTTTGGAAACCTGGTCCTCTGATAATATTCAGCCCCGCGTTACCGAAGGTGCCGGTTCTGGGCAGAGTAAAAGCCGCAGTATTGAACCACTTCAGGCCCAAGCCGCGTTCGGGCACGCTTAGACTACCCGCGACGTCCCAAGGCTGGTTGCCGCTGCCCTGGCCCACACCCGCTACGTCAACGCCGTCCAATACCGATAGCAGTGTCCCGGAGCGAAAGAACATAACGCCCGACATCTGCCATCCTCCAAACGCTTTCGACTGCCACCCTTTGTTGCCCCGGAAGAAGGGCAGTTCGTAAATGTAGTTGATGTTGAGCAGGTGGGGCCGATCCATATCATCGAGTGCTCGGATGTTGCGGTAGGCATCAAAGGGAGTGGTGATGTCGCTGATGTTCTTCGAGAAGGTGTATGACACACCAAAGCTCAGGCCGCTGCGGAAGCGCCGGTCGAGACTGAACTGGAGGGACTGATAGCTGCTATGCCCGTCGCGAGTGGTTAGATCGACCTGGCCCAGACCATGGTAAGGCCGCAGAGCATTAGCGTTCAAGCCAGGATTAGCCTGCAATGTACCCGCCACCATCTGATTCACGTTGCGCGTCCGCTCCTGGTTCGTTGCGGACTTGCCGACATAGGCAACCTCAGCCAGCAACGACCCGGGCAATTCCCGTTGCAGCGAGAAACTGTAGCTGATGGCTGTTGGATACTTGAATCGTGCGTCGATGCCACGGATGTAAAAGGGGAAGTCGCGTCGAGTGGCACCGCCCGGGCGGTCTACTTCGCCGTTGAAGACTTGCACCTGAATCTGGTTCGGGGCATTGCGGAAGAGCGATCCCTGGTTGTGCATCTGACGATGATGAAAAAGCCCTCCACCAGCGCGGACCACTGTCTTTGCTCCTATGCGGTAGGCAAGGCCAAGACGCGGTGCAAACGCGTTGCCGGAAGTATCTGTAAAACCGCGTGGCAGCCCGTGGAAGAGTCTGTCGACGTTGGGCAAGGTTGCACCATTGGCTCTACCCCGAGCAGATTCAGGGAAGCCTGTGCCTGGCAGAACAACGCCGTTATAGGGATCGCCGGAAACGATAAAGCCTCCACGCGGATCGATCACCGCTTTCTTGGCTGGATCGAAGAAGCGGGCATCGAAATTGGCGATGTCATTCCACTTGGCGTACCAGGGTTGATGGAGAGAATAGCGAAGACCCATTTCAATTGTCAGGTTCTTTGAAGCCCGCCAGGTGTCTTGTATGTAAGCCTCCAGAGAGTTGCTACGCAACAGTGTGTAAGCGGCTGGACCTTGCTCGGTGTAAACATCAAAATATCCGAGCGCCGCGTTGGCGACCGAGAGCCCTGAGGTCTGAGGATGACCTGTATCGAGAAAGCTGAACTCACCATTCTGCTGAGCCCCACTCTGATCGTTGTTGTTCTGCTGATCGTGCGATAACCAGCCTCCAAATTTGATCGTATGCGCCGAGCCCTTGACCCACGTCATGTTGCCAGCCCACATGTACATAGGGCCCGAAGAATTCACCGGACGGGATGAGCCGTCGAGAGTTGCAAAGCCATTGATCAATGCGCGGGGAATGCGGTCTTGAATCCGCTTCACTCCAGGCACGATGTAGGGGAAGTTCAGGCCATACTGGCCCCGCAAGTAGCGAGGTTGTCCTTCATTGTCATAGATGTCGATGTAGACCACATCATTGGCGGCTGTGAAGGTGAAGTCAGTGATGATTGTGGGAGACAAGGTGCTGGTAACGCTGAGAGCGCCGGTCATGTTTGGCCTGTCCCAGCGGGAATTGGACCTGTCCAGACCCGTGTTGAAGGGGTTGTCTTCATAGTGAAGATAGTTGTTTCCGGTAAAGTTGATGCGGTGCTTGCCGGCATAGTAGTCCACGCGGAAAGTGTCTTTCCTGGTTTCGCGTGGATTGGGCAGGGTCTTGATCCAGTTGTCGGTTCCCTGGAGAAAACCTGGTGTTGGTAGAGGGTAGGAATTTAGAACGCCAGCACCATTGGCGCTTACACGGTTAGTGGGAATCACGTTTCCAGGAAAAGGAAGATTGTTGGCCATTGGATCGTTAACCAGACGTGTGCGGCGGAAGAAGGGATTTGCAGGATTCAGAAGCTCGGCGAAGCTCCCTCGTCGCATTGCCTCGGTGGGCACGGTAGCGGTAACCGTGCTCTCACGCCGCCAAGTCAGCCACTCCTGCGATCCGAAGATGAAGAGCTTCTCCTTATTTGTATTAAATTTGCCTGGTATGTAAACCGGCCCGCCAATGGCGTAGCCGGGCTGGTTAAAGCGGAAGGGTGCTGCGCGGCGATTATCGTCCTTTACCGGACTCTGGTTGCGGGTCCAACTATTGGCATCCAGAGCCGAGTTCCGGAAAAACCACCAGCCTGTACCGTGAAAATCCTTGGTGCCACTCTTGGTGACAAAGCGCAACTGCCCATCCATCGCACGCCCGTACTCGGCTGGATAGGTCGACGTCAGCAATTGTACTTCCTGAATCGTGTCGACATTGAGCAACCCCACTTGCGCCGACCCGGTAAAATCTCCGCGAGTTCGCATGGCGTTGACGCCGTCAATGGTGATGTTGTTTCCGTTGCGCCGTCCTCCGTTGATCGAGAAACTTTCATGCAAGTTGTTCGGGTTGAAGTTGTTGAAGTTTCCGCCGACGACACCTGCTTTTAGCAGCGCCAGATTGATAGGGTTGCGACCATTGAGTGCCAGATCGGTAATCTGGCGCGCCTCGACGACTCGGCCAATCTGGGCTGTCTCCTGTGATAGCTGCACGCCAGTGGCCGCAACTGTTACCGACTCACTGACCGCACCCAGATCCAATGTGACATCAACAGTGGTTCTTGAGGCAACGTCAACCTTGACACCTGTCCTGGTGAACCGCTTGAATCCCGCTGCCTGAATACTGATTTCATAGAGGCCCACTGGTAGATTCGTCAATACGTAAGAACCGTTGTCGGTTGTGTCTGCCGAACGGGACACGCCCTGGATGCTGGTTGCAGTTACCCGCGCACTGGACACACTGGATTTGCTGGCATCAAGAACCGTACCGGCGATTTGGCCCTGGTCCTGTTGCGCAAACGCTTGGAGTGCCGCAAGTACCGCAAGAAAAACTAGTCTGGAACTGGGGAAATACTTATTCAACATGGAAGACTCCTTGCGCTAATTGCAATCTAATGTGATGAGCATACTACTTCTGAGTTTTGTGTTCAAGAGATGAGAGCGGTTGACTGGCATGAATGGGCCAGAAGAGGACGGCGCTCAGCACAATATGCCGCTTGCGAAGCGGATCAGGCAATATGAGCCCCGCGTGCCTCTGTGTAAACCGTGTATAGAGATTGACCTGCGGTCATAAAGAGGCGATTGCGTTTGCGTCCGCCGAAGCAGAGGTTGGAGCAGATCTCGGGCAGGAGGATTTGTCCTATTCTGTCCCCTTCTGGCGAGAAGACCTGAACGCCATCATAACCAGCACCAACCCAGCCGGAGCCGACCCAGATGTTGCCGTCGGTATCGGCACGAATGCCATCGGGGATACCCGCGCCTTTGTCGGCCAGAGCCATCGAAACGTATTGCTTGCCAGCACGAAGAGACTTGGCATCTACGACATCCCAGACCTTGATATTTTTGGGCGCTTCGGGGATGTGGGTAGAGCCGGTATCGCCGACGTAGAGCTTCTTGTAGTCTGGCGAGAAACAGATGCCGTTGGGCTTGTAGATTGCATCGGTCATGTTTTCGATGCGACTGGTTTGAGCTGAAAGTACAGTTGCCGAGGCCAACGCACTCATAATGAGACTTCGCCGTGAAGGGAGTGAAGTTTCCATTTTGATTGACTTTCTATTTGGCTTCGATGAGGAGCACCCAGTCGAGGTCGCCTGCCGAGTTCTTGCCGGGAGGAGTTAGAGCTTTGCCCGTGCCAAGTGCCGCAGGCTGCAACTGACCATTGGTTGGGTCAAACCATCTCGCCTTCATAGCCATCGGGAGTTGTGCGAGGTCGATAGTAATTGGCTTTGCACCCACAAGGTAGGCGATGGCACAGCGATTGTCTCGCGATACTGCCGCCGAGACGATACTATCGAAGAGGCTTGTAGTAGGCAGCATCTGATGCCAGGGAAGGCTAAGCAGAAGTTTGCTGGCAAGGGAGAGCTGGGTTGAGCCAGGCATCGACATTGCCGCTCGCCACGGAGTACCGCCCCAATCGCTACCGGTCGGGGACTTGCCGAATCTTTGGTCTGGGAGATTTACCTGCCAAACTCCATTAACGCCGTAGGTGTGGCCAGCGACACCGCTATTCAACAGATGCGCCCAGAACGCTTCACGCGCATCTCGAGTACTGAGCGGAGGCTTTATTTCGAGAGCTTCATAGCGGGACTCGCCGGAGATCACCGGCATAACAGGAGGGCGATTCCAGGCAGCCAGCGCCTTGGCCGCGTGCCGCCCGGTTGGCTGGCTGTGACCGGTCTGCTGCATCTCGAAGTCGAGCAGCGCGGGATCGAGCAACTCATCCCTGGCATTGCTTCGCGGATGTGTTGTCACCATTCGTCCGAAGGCATTGTTCGCTCGGATATGACGAATTACCTCGTCCCATTCCCGCCTTAACTGCTGGGTTTCCGCTTCTTTGTTGCCGGATAGATACCAGGGCATGGCCTGCTCTCCCGAGGCAGTCCAGACAACGGGGAGGGCTCCCCAGCGAGCGATGATGTAGCGCCAGTGCTGCTTCATCTTCTCGGTGCCGAGCCAGGGCAAATGGTATCCCCAAGTACCAAGGATGCATGGCACCAAGCCCTGCTCGACGAGGTGTTCGATGCGTTTGTCGGCCTCATCAAAATACTCCGGCCGGATTCGTGTGTAGAGCTTTTCCCAGGGAAAGCCGTTATCGCCCAATCCGCGTTCGTCGAAGGCAGGCATGTCTGGATAAAGGCCGGCCACGATCTGAATGACAGAGAAGCCCTTGTCGCGCCGATCTGCTGTCAATTGCTGAAAGTCTTCGGGCCAACCGAGACGCTTGACCAAGCCCATCCACCAGGTATCACCTAGCCAAAAGAAAGGCGTAGCGTCGGCGTGTGCGAAATGACGGCGATCCTGAGCCACTTGAATCGCACCGTGAATGAGAAGGGGGTTCTTTCCGGTGTAGGGCGTCACAGTCAACTCCCCTCGTACACCATGCAGGCCGGTATTGGAGGAGTCGCTGCATTCAGTTTGAAAACGATGATTTCCAGTGAGACGCGAAGAATATCGCACCTTCCAGGATTGTCCGCCGGCCCAGAAAGCGGGAACACGGCGTTGCGTACCTGCGGGGTCGGTAAAGACGACATCGAGGGTGAGTTCATTAAAAGGATCCTGGTAGGTCTTTGCCGATTCGAAGCGGAACTCCACCATTCGATTGGCCTCTGTGGCCGATATGGCTGAGCAGTTCACCCATAGCGTGCAGGCCATGAAGAGGAAATTGGATTTTGAAAACATGAGTCGTCCTTATAGATTTTTCAGCGGGCACCGGGCTGCGCAGCCTGCTGTGCGGCATTGAGCTTTGCAACGATAGCCCGCTCACGGGCTGCGTCTTCCGGTCGTTTGAGTTGTTGGTAGAGGCGAGCAAGAAGTACATGCGCACCTCGGTGATCTGGCTGCGCCTCAACGACTTTTTCGAGCATAGCGACAGCCTCAACAGAATTGCCGCGGGCCTGAGTAAGTTGGGCGAGAAGAAAAAGGGCACCGAAGTCGCCCGGCCTGTCTTTCACCGTTTGCTCGAGCAAGGTAGTTGCCTCAGTGCTGCGGTCTCGCTCTTTGTAGAGCCAGCCGAGGAAGGCGGCTGCGTTGCCGTCCCTTGGGTTCTCCTTGAGGGCAGCTTCCAGGGTCTTGATGGCCTGATCGGAACGATTGGCAAAACCATAGGTGACGCCCAGCATCGAGTTGAGCCCGGCAAGACCTGGTTTCAATTTGCGCGAAGCTTCGAGTTCTCGAATCGCCCCGTCATAATCGGCCCTTGCCATCAGGTAAGAGCCGCGCATGAAATAAGCCTCTGCGCTTCGGTCGAGACGCAGATTGGTTTGGAGGATCTTCTGAGCCTCGTCAAGCATGCTTGTGGCAACGTAAGTAGAAACCAGCGTGTAGACCGCCTGACGATTTTGAGGATTCTCTCGCCGAACCGTCTCGAGGCTTGCGATGCCCTCTGCCATCCGGCCCATCTGCAATTGGCAGATCCCGAGCAAATGACGAGCGGCGGTGTCGCGGGGATTCTTGTCGAGAAGTTCCCGGTACACCGCCGCCGCTTTTTCCAGATCCACCTGTGCAGTCACCGGGGCCGCCAGCAAGAAGACAAGGATGTAGATTGCGATCATTAAAAATTGAAGCTGAGTGATCCTTGCATGATACGTGGCGAACGGCTCGAAGTGAAGCGTCCAAACTGGGCGTTTACCTGATTGCCTTGCAAGTCGAAGCGGGCCTGATTATCGACCCCGTTGAATTGCGTGTGGTTAAAGGCGTTGTATATCTCCCAGCGGAACTGGAAGTAACGACCTTCAGTCTTGATCGGAATTCTCTTGAAGAAAGAGATGTCGAAGTTGTTGATGCCGGGGCCGCGGAAAACGTCTTTTGGAGCATTGCCGAAATCACCGCGCGCCGGCCTTGCGAAGGCGGATGTATTGAAGAAGCGGTCAAAGGTTTGATCACTCTTGGGCAAAACCGCTTTACCTGTTACGTTGACACGGCCGCCGTCGCCACCGCCTGTGATGTCAGCGCCATCGACAGTGGAATATCCGATGTCTCGCGGAGTGCCACTCGCCATGGTGACGATGCCCGAAAGCTGCCAATTGTCGAGAATGGCTTTGGCTACAGCGTTATTCATCTTAGTGCCGGCCTTTGGCAGATCCCACAGATAGTTGAGAACCAGAACGTGGGTTTGATCGTAGCTGGACTTGCCATAGTTCCAGATTCGATAAGGTCTGAACATAGGCACAAATCCGTTGTCTCCACTGGTGAGATCCATCGCTTTAGACCATGTATGGGCCACCCCGAACTGCAACGAAGAACTCATCCGCCGGTTGATCGAAGTTTGAAGAGCATTGTAGTTCCCGATGCCTGAGTTCTCCACATAGCGGAGTGAACCAAAGCCAGAGTAGGGGCGCAGAAAGTTGTCCGGTAAGGGGCGGCCCGGAGCACTGGGATCTGCATTCGAGGCAGCGAAGCGGGCGCCATAGGGCAGCGTATTGAGATCGCGGGATTGCTGTAGATGCTGCGAACGATTGCCTACATAAGACACGTCGAGGACGGTCTGCCATCCAAGATCATGCTGTACGGCCAATGAGTAGTTTGTGACGGTCGCAACTTTGGGATTGCGTTCGTAGGCGCTAGTGTTACTTGGGAAGAAGGTGCCGGCTGCGGACTTGAAGGTGTCGAGAGTACCGTAAAAGATCTGTGGGTTGTATTGGACAGGCGGATTGGTGCGTGTCTCCCAGAGGTAAGAGCCGGCACCCGGTACAGCCTGCTTGCTGACACCGATGCCGCCGCGGATGGCGGTCTTGCCATTGCCGAAGACATCATAGGCAAATCCGAAGCGCGGCGCGGCTTGCAATGCACGCGTCGAGAAGCCCGGTGGTAATGTGCTGGATCCGGACACAACCATGCCGTTGGCCGGGTCGCCAGAGCCAGGTGCGAAAGATCCGATTTTGACGGCAGGCAGGATTTCACCGGTCAGCGGATTCCGTCCGGCGCGTACCCCGCTCGAAAGTACCGGCTGAATGAAAGCAGGTACTTTCTTCTGGTCAAAAAGTTCGAGGGCTAAAGCGGCACCGTTGCCGTCCTGAACGATCCAGGGAGTGAAAGTGGTAAATCGCACGCCGATGTCGACGGTGAGGCGACGATTGACCTTCCAGGAATCCTGGGCAAATAGCTCAAAGAGCCCCTGGCGGGCGACCCCTGCCGTTCTAGAGGTGCTTTCAGTGTAGGAGTCAAAATTGCCCAAGACTGCGTTGGAGTAGGCGTAGTCAGAGTCAAGAGGATTGTTTACATTTCGTCCAAATGCGAAGTTGCCGCCGAAGTTTGAGCGTGGCCCTTCGCTGTTCATTTGATACTCGCCGTATATACCGAATTTCAACGAATGCGCGCCGCGAACCCAACTGAGGTTGTTGCTGTAGTTGAGACGCCAGTCGCGAGCGTCAATCGGGAGGCGCCCGTCGTAGCCAACACCTGCCGCACTGGGAACGCCGCCGAAACTGAGAGCCGGCATGATGTCGAGTGGATTGCCGGCCGGATTCAACTGCCCGAGCGAACCCAAACCGATCTTGGAACGCGTAGCCCGGTCGAAATAGTCGGATGAATTTGGGGCGCCAATTTCGCCAAGTACGCGGTAGCCGAACTGAGCTTCATTAATGATGTTTGGGCGAATCACTTTCGTATAGTTGGTCTGCACCTGGTCAGTTTTGAAAAGATAGTGGCCGTAGACGTGATCCCAATTGGAATTGATTGCCGCAGCTGCATCGTGGCCGCGTTGATCGGCCCACCAACCGGTGTAGCGCGCAGAGATTCGATCATTCTGCGTAATGTTGTAATCGGTCTTTACCGTGTTCAGCTTCTTTGGATGCTGGCGAATGCCCTGAAAGGTGTAGTTGTAATTGCCACCAGAAATGCCGCGATCGAGGAAATTTGGCAGAGGGAAGACGTTTAGCAGCGCCTGACCGCTCCGGTTCAATCTGTTTGCGGGGATGATGTTGCCGGCGAAGGGTGCGCCTGTACTTGGGTCTGTAATT
>JBKJUN010000067.1:0-9792 GCA_046590555.1 Bryobacter sp.
CATCCCGAGGGAATGATCGTCGGCGAGATCCAGGCGGAATTGGGAATCACCGGCTCTACCCTTTCCCATCATCTCGAGAAGCTGAAGAACGAAGGCCTGCTCACCGTCGAGCGTCAAGGCACATTCCTCTGGTACCGTGCGAACACCGAAGTCCTGCAGGAACTCCTCGGATTTCTATACGCAGAATGCTGCACTAGAAACAAAGCCGTAAGACCCGAATCGATCATGAGGTTATGCAAATGAGAACACGCAGAGAACTATTGGGCGCGATGATCGCCCTGCCAATCCTGGCATCTGAAAAATCCTTGCGAATCCTAGTTCTGTGCACAGGCAACTCAGCCAGAAGCCAGATGACAGAAGGGTTCCTTAAGAGCTTTGACAAAAGGCTCGAAGTCTTCAGTGCAGGCACAAACCCGTCTCCACGCGTCAACCCCTTTGCCATCGCGGCCATGAAAGAACTTGGCCTCGACATCTCGGGCGGCACCCCCAAGAACGCGAAGCAATTTGTGGGCGAAAGTTTCGACTATGTGATCACCGTCTGCGACGACGCCGACAAGAATTGTCCAAACTTCAGCGGCAAAGTAGGCAAGCGCCTTCACATCGGCTTCATCGATCCAGCCAAGGCAACGGGCACGGACGATGAAAAGATGGCGATCTTCCGCAAAGTCCGCGATGAGATCCGCGAAAAGTTCACCGCACTTTACCGAGGCGACATCGCAAAAAAATTGGCATGAAACGAGTCTTGATTCTCTGTACCGGAAACTCGGCCCGCAGCCAGATGGCCGAAGGCCTGTTGCGAGCAAAAGCTGGTGACCGTTACACCGTCGAGAGTGCCGGCTCAAAGCCAAGCCTGGTCCGTCCAGAAGCCATCGCTGCAATGGATAAACTGGGCATCGACCTGCGCGCGCACCGTTCCAAACATGTCGATGAATTCGCAGGCCAACACTTTGATGTGGTGATCACTGTCTGCGACAACGCAAAAGACGTCTGTCCTGTCTTTCCTGACGGCACCACGATGCTGCACTGGAGCTTTGAAGACCCCGCTGCAGCCAACGGCAGCGAAGCGGAGCGCATCGCTGAGTTCCGAAAAATCCGGGATCAAATCTCAGCCCGCTTCGACGATTGGCTCAACTAAAATCAAGCTGGTCGATAAACTCCTGATTGATTGCCTTGCGGCCATCCAGCCCCTCTTCGGCGGAATGCCAGTGCGTAATCGCTGTCTCCCCAAGCTGAAAGCACAAGTACACAGGCTGGCCCTGATAGCGCGCCGGAAAATCGATCAGCCCTTGATCAAGATCCCGAATCTCAACCCCTTGATCCCGGATCCGGTCAATCGCCAACTTCATCGCCTCATACGAAGTCTTTGCCTGGTCCACATAGGCAGCCATTCTGTTTTGATTCGGGAATGCACCACCAACCATCACCAGACGCTTCTTGTAAGCGGCATGCGCCGCCTCAGCCTTCCGCCGTGCTCCCTTGGCGTCAATGGCATCTTTGAGCAACTCAACGATCTCAGGCAGCACCACCATTGCTTTCTGGTATGTGAACATAAGGCCAATTCCTTAGACTATTCTTCCGGGGAGAACCGCGGTGCCCTCGGCTCAAGGCCAAGTGAGCGCAACGCTTCCACACCGCCCGGCATATTGAGTTCCCAATACTTCACCCGGTCACTGGCAACAAGCTCAGCAGCTTCTCCACTCGTGAATTGCCAACGAATAATCCGGTGCGGAGCATCCTTCTCAACAAAATAAACGAAGCCCTTACCATTAGCCAGTTGGGCGGAAAAAGTCTCAACCTCAAACTCTCCAGCACCAGACTCCAGCTTCTGCACCGTCAGACTCCGCGTAAGATTAATCCGGCTCCAGGCCATTGGCTGATGCGCATCCCGGGAACTGCGAAGGCTCGTCAGAAATGGCACACTCTTCGATTCGCCGGGTTGAAGAACAGGTCCGGCCATACCGCGCACCCAGAACGGCAACGCATCCTCGCTCAGCCCCTCAGCCTGAAAGGGCAAAGTCTGCCCCAGATCTGAATCCCCATCGAAATAACTGCTACCGGAAATACGCACCTTCGAAGCATCATACAGCGCCTGCGCAAACATATGCCCGCACCACTCCTGCCGTGAAAACGAAGTCTTCGCCAGCATACCCGCCGGCCGGCCTGCTATCGAGCCCAAGCCAAGAAAGCTCGACGTCATCTCGCTGTAGTCATAAATGCCAGTTTGAAAATTCTTCTGCCAGTTCAGCTTCATCACGGGAAACTCGTCAGCCTTGGGATTTCGGCCCGGATCGGCTTTCACCCGCTGCCGCTCAGACATCGTCTCACTGACAAAGATCAGAATCGACTCGCCCTCGCGTGCCTCCCCATAACGCGGAATCACCAGTTGATAGGTGGAAACCTCTGCATAGCCGTCTCCCCAGTCTTCCCAGAATTCGGGCCCGAAACGCGTTGGCCCCTCCTTGGCCGCCCGATTAGGCAGCGGTGGTGATTGGTTGCAAGAGGTTGTCGTAAGGATGATTGCGCTGGCCAAACTGACCACGCCAAGAATGATTCGCATATAAGACCCGTCTATTGTCTACAATAAGGGTTTCCCATGAGAAACGCACTGCTTTGCATCCTGACCGGGATGCTTTTGCTGGGGACGGGCTGCAATCGCAAGCCTTCTCCAGAATTCGCCGCCACCGTAAACGACAAACCGATCACCTATGCTGACCTCGACAAGCAGTTCGCATTTCAGTTTGGCGGCAACAATGAACGGGTCACCGACGATCAGGTAACTATCCAGAAGCTTGAGTTCCTGCGCGTCCTCATTGACAACGAGATCATGCTCCAGAAGGCCGAGAAGCTTGGCCTCCTCGCCACGGATGCCGACGTCGACGCCAAGCTGAATGAGATGAAAGCTCCTTACACCCAGGAAGAATTTCAAAAGCAGCTCGCCGCCCGCAAGATGAGCGTCGACGACCTCAAGGGTCAGATCCGTCGCGAACTCTCAATCGAAAAGCTCTTCAACAAAGAAATCCGTAGCCTGATCAACATCACCGACCAGGACATCAAGGATTATTACAACGCCAACAAGGCGAATTTCAATTTACCCGAACCTCAAGTCCACATGGCCCAGATCCTGGTCACGCCAGTGGACGACCCAAGCGTGCGCAATCTCAAGAACGACAAAGCCAAGAACGACACCCAGGCCCAAAACAAGATCCGCATGATTGAGCAGCGCATCAAGAGCGGAGAAGACTTCGCTGCCCTGGCAACCAACTTCTCAGAAGATCCGCAGACGGCTGCCAATGGTGGCGACCTCGGCTTTATGGGAGAAAGCACCCTCGACAAAGCCAACCCCGAACTCAAGAAACTGATCATGAGCCTCGGCGCGGGCGCAGTCTCCAACATCATCAAGACCCAGGAAGGCTATCGCATCCTCAAGGTCTTGAGCAAAGAACCCGCAGGCCAGCGGGATCTCAACGATCCCCGCGTACAGCAAGGTATCCGCGAAGGCTTGATCACTCGCAAGGATCAATTGGCCAAGGCCGCCTTCTACGAAGTAGCCCGCAATGACGCCAAAGTTATGAACAATTTCGCCCAAAAGATCATGGGCAACCTGGCTGTGAAGAAGTAGTTCTTACTTCTTCGCCAGCAAGCAGGCACTGCCCCCTGCAGCTGCAAGCAAATCGCTTTCTTCCACTATCTCGACATGCACTCTGTTCCGTTTGGCTAGCCAAACTGCATCATCGTGAAAACTGAACAGATCCGAGTCCTGCCGTATCCACCGCAGCGCCAGATCTTTTGGGGTACGCGCCTGCAGCACCAGCGCCCGGGCACTTTTAGCAGCTAATGCCGCAAGCACAGGCTGAGGCCCAAAAGGGACTACCAAGCCCCGCTTGCTTCTCTCGATCAGCGATTTCGCGAAGTGGCGCGATTGCAACTCCTCCCGTTGGCAAAAATGATCAAGGGCCAACTCCTGCACGGAGGCTGGATCGGCCGCCGAATCAATCTCAATACAATCGACTGGGCGTCGTAGTAGACGTCGGCAATCCTCAACAATTTCTTTGGGAGCAGCGACAAGCCATTGAGAATTCGGTTGCGAAGCATTTCGGTCGGCAAATTGACGCATGCACTCCACTAGACATTCCTTCCACACTACAGACCGGAAGGTCGATCGAAATCCGAGCTGAAACTCGAGTCTCCCCAGTTCGAAATGCGACAGAACAGTAATCTCGGCGAGGATATGTAGCAAACTAAATCGGTCTAAGTTATCGCGAATTTCAGAAAGCCCATAGAGAGATGGCGTCTTCGCTTCTGTGACTCGATGGATCACTCTTCTGGCCAGCGGGGCTTGATAGAAGAACATCCGTTGCCCTCCGCGAGCAAAGAATGCAACGGCAGGGCTACCCGCCTGCTTAACCCTCCAGAGATGT
This sequence comes from Bryobacter sp., assembly GCA_046590555.1. Lineage (GTDB taxonomy): Bacteria > Acidobacteriota > Terriglobia > Bryobacterales > Bryobacteraceae > Bryobacter. The sequence goes on from JBKJUN010000067.1 coordinate 4,419, forward strand.
CGTGCGGAATGCACACATTCATCAAAAGAGTGTCGTTGCGAAGCGCTCAAGCCATTGCGTAATTGACTGACGCTTTGCTCAAAGTATTGCCGACCTTCGGCGTCAAGGTTGAGATAGCAACTCAGGACGGAGTCATTATTGGGTTCTTGATTGGCGATCTGGTGCAACAGTGCATCCAGCGAGTGGGCAGTCCACATAGTTTTATACCTTTTCTTGAAGACGCGCAAGCCGTCATCTGCGACTCAACAAAGGTGCCACTCCACGAATTTGTAATTGAGAATTGGAGATAGATTTACTCAGCGTTATCGAAGCCCGCAATCAAGCCAGCTACAATGATCAGATCCTCGTGGTCAAAACAAGCTACACCGCCCCCAGCCAAGAATTCCTGGATCAACGTAAACTGAAACGCCACGCCGGCGTCTGGCAACTCTGGGCCCTCGGCGTTGGCGCAGTCATCTCTGGCGACTTCTTTGGCTGGAATTTCGGCCTCGCCGCAGGCGGCTTCGGTGGCATGATCGTCGCCCTCTCCCTAGTCACGATCATGTACGCTGGCCTCTGCCTCTCCATCGCCGAAATGGCAGCAGCACTCCCTCATACTGGCGGCGCATACTCCTTCGCCCGCAGCGCCATGGGCCCCTGGGGCGGCTACATCACGGGCCTCGCGGAGAACATGGAATACATCCTCACACCAGCTGTCATCGTCGTAGGCATCGGCGGCTATCTCGGTGCCATCTTTGGCACAGACAAATCAGTGGAACCTCTCTGGTGGCTAGCCTGCTACGCCGTCTTCGTCGCACTCAACATCTGGGGTGTCGAACTCAGCTTTCGCTTCTCACTGATCATCACTATCGCCGCCTTGATCGCCCTGGTCATCTACTGGATCTCTGTCGCACCCCAATTCGACCTGGCCCGCTTCGCCACCCCATACTTCCCAAAAGGCCTCAACGGCTTCTGGGCCTGCCTCCCTTTCGCCCTCTGGTTCTACCTCGCGATCGAACAGCTCCCGCTAGCCGCAGAAGAAAGTCACGATCCCGTAGTCGACATCCCAAGAGGCCTCACCTGGGGCCTCGCAACGCTGGTCTTCTGCGCTTTCATGACACTCACTCTCGGAGCTGGCAGTGCTCCAGGTGCCGCCGCAGTCGCAGCATCGAACGAACCGCTCTTCCTCGGCTTCGTAGCCGCATACGGCAACTCAGCCAGCAGCAAAGTCCTCGCCGTCGTAGCCTGCATCGGCCTCGTCGCCAGCTTCCACACCATCCTCTTTGCCTACGGCCGGCAAATCTACTCGCTCTCGCGCGCTGGCTACTTCCCCGTCTGGCTCTCCAAGACACACAGCGAACGCAAGACCCCACACCGTGCCCTCATCGCCGGAGCAGTCATGGGCTTCTCCGCAGCTCTCGGCATCCACTACGCCCCGCACGACAGCCCCGTAGGCGCTATCCTCCTCAATATGGCCGTCTTCGGTGCAGTCATCGCTTACGTCCTCCAGATGGCCTCCTACCTCCTGCTGCGTCGCAACCTCCCGAATCTGCAACGTCCCTACCGCAGCCCGCTCGGCCAACCGGGCGCAATCATCAGCGGCCTGATCGCAACACTTACCCTCTTCACTCTCTTCTTCAACGCCGAATACGTCAAGGGTGTCTACGGAGCTGTCGTCTGGTTTATCCTCGGTCTGATCTGGTTCGCCTTCCATGCCCGCCACCGCCTCATCCTTTCCCCAGAAGAAGAGTTCGCTCAATCACATCAGGGTGATTCGTGAACCTGAAACAACTCCTCGCACACGCAAGCCCTTTGCGCTCAGGAGACGTCTTGGCAGGCATTGCCGCAACCTCACAGGAACAACGCATCCGCGCCCGCATCGCACTCGCCAACATCCCTCTTAGCCAACTCCTCAACGAACCCATCATTCCCTATGATGCCGATGAAGTCACCCGCCTCATCTGCGATTCACACAACGAGATAGCTTTCCAGCCAATCTCCTCCCTATGCGTCGGAGACTTCCGCGACTGGCTCTTAACCGCAACAGCGGAAGAACTCAAAGCGACCGCCCCAGGCATCACCCCGGAAATGGCCGCAGCAGTATCCAAATTAATGCGCAACCAGGACCTCATCCTCGTAGCCTCACGCTGCCACGTCGTCACACGCTTCCGCACCACTATCGGGCTCCCCGGCAGGCTCTCGACGCGTCTGCAACCAAACCACCCCAGCGACAACCTGCAAGGCATCGCAGCAAGCACCCTCGACGGCCTCAGCCTCGCCAGCGGCGACGCCTGCATCGGCGTTAACCCCGCATCCGACAGCGTCTCAACCGTAATCGCAATCCTGCGCATGCTCGACGACCTCCGGCTCAAGCTAGCCATCCCAACACAATCCTGCGTCCTCGCCCACGTAACAACCCTGATGGAAGTTATCCGCCAGGGCGCACCAGTAGATCTCGTCTTCCAATCCATCGCCGGCACAGAAGCCGCCAACCATAGCTTCGGCGTCAACCTCGCCCTGCTCGATGAAGCATGGCAGGCCACCAAAGAACTAAAACGCGGCGAGAATGTAATGTACTTTGAAACCGGCCAGGGCTCTGCCCTCTCGGCCAACGCCCATCACGGTGTAGATCAGCAAACCTGCGAAGCAAGAGCCTACGCCGTCGCACGCCGCTACTCGCCCCTGCTAGTCAACACCGTAGTAGGCTTCATCGGGCCAGAGTATTTATACGACGGCAAGCAGATCCTGCGAGCCGGTCTTGAAGATCATTTCTGCGGCAAGCTGATGGGCGTCCCGATGGGTTGCGACATCTGCTACACCAACCATGCCGAAGCCGACCAGGACGACATGGACAACCTGCTCACGCTTCTCGGCACAGCCGGCTGCAACTACATCATGGGTGTCCCAGGAGCAGATGACATCATGCTCCACTACCAGAGCACCAGCTTCCACGACGCCCTCTACCTCCGCGCTCTCCTAGGCCTCAAGCCCGCCCCGGAATTCGAAGCCTGGCTTGAGACTCGCCCCCCCGTATTGGATCAGACATGGCTATTGACCTAAGATCCTTCACTGCCGCAAGAGTGGGCCTCGAACGGCGAGGCTCATCGCAAAGCACAAAGGAACTGCTCCGCTTCGACCTCGACCACGCCAGAGCCCGCGACGCCGTGCACCTTGAACTCGACCCCAGTACCCTCGGCTTCGATCACATCCTTGTTCAATCAGAAGCCAAAGACCGCCGCAGCTACCTCCTCCGTCCAGATCTTGGCCGCCGTCTCCAAGGCAAATTGCAGCACAACCCATGCGATGCGGCAATCATCGTCGCCGACGGGCTATCGGCATTGGCCGTCCACAGACACGCGCAAGAACTCCTCAACCGTTTGCTCCCTCTGCTCGAAGACTGGAAGCTGGCACCCATCATCGTCGCAACCCAGGCCCGCGTCGCCATCGGCGACGATATCGGCGAGCAACTAGGCGCAAAGCTCGCCCTCGTCCTGATCGGCGAACGTCCCGGCCTCACCTCACCAGACAGCCTCGGCGCATACCTCACCTACAACCCCAGGCGAGGCCGCAACGATGCAGCGAGAAACTGCGTATCTAACATCAGGCCCGAAGGCCTCAGCTACGACGCCGCAGCCCAACTGATCCACTTCCTGATGTCCGAATCCCGCGCCCGCAAGATCAGCGGCGTTACCCTGAAGAGTGATGCAACTCCTCACCCTCTTCTTGGCGCTCGCCCAAATCCCTGAAATCGCAGGGACACCAACAGACTTCATCCGGATGGGCTTCACAGAAATAGAAGTAGGCTCGGGCGCTGCGGCAAAACCAGGACAGGAGTTCACCGTCCACTACACCGGTTGGCTCACTGGCGGAAAGAAGTTCGATTCCTCGCGTGATCGTGATCAACCGCTCAAGTTCATCCAGGGCAGAAGACGAGTCATCGCCGGTTGGGAAGCAGGATTTGAAGGCATGAAAGTAGGCGGCAAGCGACGCCTATTCATCCCCTATCAAATGGCCTACGGCGAACCAGGCCGCGGAGCAATCCCACCAAAGTCCGAATTGATTTTCGACGTGGAACTAATGGGCGTCGAAGACGTCAAGCCCGCAGTAGCGGCAATCGATTTGATGAACCCCTTCGAAGACAGCGCCTCAAAACTGCTGGCACTGGCTAAGGCAATCCCCGAAGACAAAATGGATTGGCGCCCTGCCCAAGGCGTTCGCAGCTTCCGTGAAGTCCTTTTGCACACCGCCTATGGAAACAACCTGCTCCTCTGGATGGCCAAAGACACTCCACCCCAGGACCTCGTAAATCAGCGATTCAAAGATCAATCCAAAAAAGAATCTGAAATGCTGACAAAAGACAAAGCCGTAGATTTGCTCTCTGAGAGTCTCGAATCTGTAAGAAAAGAACTACCAACACTACGCACCGCCGTCCTCGACCGTGAGATGCCAGTCTTTGGCCAGCCCTCCACCATGCGCGGGATCTACGTGATCATCAACACGCACATGGCGGAGCACTTGGGCCAGCTAATTGCCTACGCACGAACCAACGGCATCACGCCGCCTTGGCCGCAAAAGCAACAGTAAATCAGCGAGGACGCCGCAACCACTTGTCAAAGTGAGCCATTGTACGAGCCCAGGCATCGGCGGCAGCCGTAGCATTATAGGCAGCCCCTGTGTCGTTGTGAAAAGCATGCCCAACGCCCTCATAGACGTGCAGACCGTAGGTCTTGCTCGCTGTGCTCATCAGTCCTGCCGTAATTTGCATATTCCGGGTCAAGGCTCGATCAGTCTCTGCATAAACAGCCAGAACGGGCGTGCGGATCTTCGCAACATCTTCCGCCGTTGCTGGAACAGGCGTTCCATAGAACGGAGCGGCTGCAGCAATCTCGGGCACATTCACGATCAGGTCCCAAGTGCCGCCACCTCCGGCACAGAAACCCACGACGCCGATGCGATCGTGAATCACAACATTCTCCTGCCGCTTGAGGTAGTCGAGGGAACTAGTCAAATCAGCGCGCCGGTCAATCACGTTGGTCCGGCTGTATGCAGCCGCCAATTGTGTTGGATCGGTGAATTGCGCAGTCCCGCCTTGACGGCTCAAGAGATCGACTCCCAGAGCCACATAACCCGCCTTCGCAACTCGGCGCGTAACGTCGCGGATGTGTTCCACCAGCCCGCGGCCCTCGTGAATGACCAGGACACCCGGCTGCGGTTCAACCCTCGCACGTTTCGGGATCACCAGATATCCAAACATCGAAGAGCCTTCACCAGCAAAGGTCACATCGCGCCCTTCGATATCAGGATCGTTTTCAGCGACGAGAACCCCTGGGGGCACCGGCGTCGCCTGAGCATTCATTTCTTCAAAGCCGCCCAAAGCAACCATGGCCGCAGCCAT
>JBKJUN010000295.1:0-4312 GCA_046590555.1 Bryobacter sp.
TCAGAAGCCGATGGCCAACATTCTGTTCCGTGGTATGTACGATCAGCCTCGTGACAAGGTGGAAGCAGATGTTCCGGGAATACTGGGTGGACTTGGCCCTGGAGTAGAGAAGAACCGTCTTGGGCTTGCACAGTGGTTGTTGAAGCCCGAGAATCCCTTGTTTGCCCGTGTTGCCGTAAATCGGTTTTGGCAGGAAGTGTTTGGCACGGGTCTTGTTAAAACCAGTGAAGATCTGGGCAGTCAGGGTGAAGCCCCAAGTCATCCTGAGTTGCTCGACTGGCTGGCGGTAGACTTTCGTGAGAATGGTTGGGATGTCCGTCGATTGATGCGTCAGATCCTGACTTCGGCTGCATATAAGCAGCAGGCGGTTGCGACTGAAGACAAGCTCAAGAAGGACGGCGATAACCGCTTATTGAGCCGAGGCCCGCGCTTCCGAATGGACGCCGAGGCTGTTCGTGACTATGCGCTCACGGCAAGTGGATTGTTGGTTCGCAAAGTGGGAGGCCCGAGCGTGCGACCGTACCAACCAGAACGGATCTGGGAAACGGTTGCGATGGACGGATCCGACACACGGTTCTACACGCAGGATCATGGCGATAGTCTGTACCGTCGAAGCCTCTATACATTCTGGAAACGAAGTGCACCGCCTCCATCCATGGACATCTTCAATGCGCCTTCGCGTGAGAATTGCACGGTTCGACGGGAACGCACTAACACTCCTTTGCAAGCTTTGCTAACGATGAACGATGTGCAGTTTGTGGAGGCTGCTCGTGTGCTGGCCCAACATGCAATTGAAGCGCACAAGAATAACTTTGATGAGCAGCTCGATTATTTGACCGACCGGTTGACCAGCCGTCGCTTCGAGGGTCGCGAGCGGGAGATTGTGCGAGCCTCTTATCGAGATTTTCTGCGTCATTACGACAGCCGTCTCGATGATGCCAAAAAACTGATTGCGGCAGGCGAGAGCAAAGGCAACCCGAAGTTGAACGCGCCTGAGTTTGCCGCGCTCACCATGGTGGCCAATGAATTGATGAATCTCGATGAGGTACTGAACAAGTGAAGCATGAACAAGATGCAGTAATGCTCGAGACGCGTCGCCAACTGATTGGCCGCGGAGCGCGTGGCTTCGGAGCTTTGGCTTTGAGCAGCCTGATGGCCCAAGGTAAGGAATTGCCTCATTTTGCCCCCAAGGCGAAGCGCGCAATCTATCTGCATATGGTAGGTGCTCCGCCCCAGATGGATCTTTTCGATTACAAGCCCGGGATGAAGGATTGGTTTGATAAGGATCTTCCGGCCAGCATTCGACAGGGGCAGCGGCTCACGACGATGACTAGCGGCCAGAGCCGGTTCCCGATTGCACCCAGTGTGTTCAAGTTTGCTCAACATGGCAAGAGTGGGGCGTGGATCAGTGAGTTGATGCCCAACGTTGCGAAGATGGCTGACGACATCACGATCATTCGTTCGATGAACACAGAGGCGATCAATCACGAGCCGGCCATCACCTTTATTCAGACAGGCAATCAGGTAGCGGGACGGCCTTGTATTGGCAGTTGGATCGCGTACGGACTCGGCAGTATGAACCAGGATCTGCCCACCTTTGTTGTGTTGAATGCAAATCATACTCATCCGAAGGCAAATGTACAGGCGATCTCAGCGCGGCTGTGGAGCGCGGGCTTCTTGAGCGCTCAGTACTCAGGGGTGTCGTTGCGAAGCGCAGGTGACCCGGTACTCTATGTGAAGAATCCGGACGGGGTTCCCGTGGAGATGCGTCGACGGATGCTGGATGCCTTGGGTGAACTAAACCAGATCACCTACGAGAAGCACGCTGATATTGAAACCAAGAGCAGGATTGCTCAGTACGAGATGGCCTTCCGCATGCAATCCAGTGTGCCGGATTTGACTGACTTATCCAAAGAGCCGGACAGCACATACAAGCTTTATGGTGAGGAAGCACGCAAGCCCGGCACCTTTGCCAATCAGGCTTTGATGGCGCGACGGCTGGTAGAGCGTGGCGTTCGATTCGTACAGCTTTACATGCGTGGATGGGACGTCCACGGATTGTTGCCCGAAGTGTTGCCATCGCAGTGTAAGGATGTCGATCAAGCTTTGTATGGGCTGGTACAGGACTTGAAGCAGCGCGGCATGCTGGATGAAACACTTGTGGTGTGGGGCGGGGAATTCGGGCGTACGATCTATTCGCAAGGCAAGCTCACTGCAACGGATTATGGGCGCGATCATCACCCTCGCTGCTTCTCGCTCTGGATGGCCGGTGGTGGTTCGAAGCCTGGGATTGTTCACGGTGAGACGGATGAGTTTAGCTACAACATTGTTCGCGACCCGGTTCATGTAAGAGATTTCCAGGCCACAATGCTGCATCTATTTGGTGTGGATCATGAACGGTTTACCTATAAATACCAGGGCTTGGACCAGAAGCTGACTGGAGTTGAGAAGGCCCACGTGGTGAAAGGGCTAGTCGCCTGAGTACGCCCCAGGGTTGGCTTGCCGTTGTTGACGCTGTTGAAAAGCTTACACACGAAGTGGACCGCAATGCTCTGCGGATCTGGTTTGCTACCTGGCCACTTCTGGTAAAGGAAGTTGTGGCTGGTGAGTCTAACGGTTCAAAGCGGCTGCTTTTCTTCCAGATGAATGGGCAATTTCGACTGCAGAATCTGGCCGATCAGTCGCACCAATTCTTCTATGGCCACCGCTACTGGCCAGCGATCAAGAAAGCGATCGATACGAGTGGAGCAGGTGATTTATATTCCAGGGTAGAAGCCACTGCAAATAAGAGCGGTGTGCCAGTTGATTTCGCAATGGCCATGTCTGCCGTGGCATATATGACTCTCGAACAGTGTGGCAGCGATTTTCTATCCAGTTCTTACGAGCCTTCTGTGGTGAAGGAAAAGCCGGAAGATTGGTTGCGGCGAAGAGCCACGCCCATGCGTCCATCTTTGATGGAGCGGCTCAAGGGCAAGAGCAGTTGCGAGCGTGTGATCTTTGACGAGAAGGATCCTCAAGGCTTCTTCGCTATTCAGACAACGCAAGACATCACTACCGCAGCAGAGCTCGACAAGCGCCCCTTTCATGAGACTGATAAACGGTGTTATGAGGGGATGGGCCCGATCCCGGTGGATTGCCGGTCTGGCTCTTGCGGTACATGCTGGGTTGGCATCTTGGGAGGAAACGAAAACCTCGATCCGGTGGAAGACTTTGAACGCAAACGAATCGAATACTTCGGTTACTGGGATAGCGGTTTTGTCGTTTCACCAGGAGAACGACCGCTGATCCGATTGTCTTGCCAGACCAAGGCGAACGGAAGTGTGAGCGTTGTCATCCCACCCTGGAATGGCGTCTTTGGCCGTTCGCGACGCGAGAAGGAATCAGCAGACTGATTCAACTGTGTCTGCTAGCGCCAATCCACCACTGCCTTAAGGATGCCGTTTGCTGGATCGGTCCAACCAGCAAAGCGATCGGTCATTTGATCGACTGGGCAGAGGTCGCTGACCCAATGTTTGGTGTTGATACGACCGGCTTCGGCTTCGCTGAGAATGTACTGGTGTTCTTCGGGCAGCGCGTTTCTGGAACTTAAAATTGTCAACTCCCTACGGTGAAAGGGATCTGGATCGTGGAAAGTTACGTCGCCAACGAAGAGCCCAACGAAGATCAATTTACCGCCAGCCCCCACATAACTGAAGGCATCCTGCATTGAGTTCTTGTTTCCAGTGCAATCAAAAATCAGGGTTGGCAATTCAGGGGTTTGATCGAGCACAGATTCATTGGAAGAATGGACCGCCGCGGCACCCATAAATTTTTCAGAGAAGGTTCGGCGTTCGGGGCTAAGATCAAGTACTTCAAAGCGGACGCCCTTCAGCCGAAGAAACTCCATGACAGTGCAGCCGATCGGGCCAGCACCGATGACCAAGGCCCGCTCACCTGCTTTGGGTTGCGACCGGTTTACCGCATGGCAACCGATACCAAGTGTTTCGATGAGTGCCAGTTCCTCAAGCGAAAGTGATTTAGAGGGATAGAGGTGCGCGGCCGGAAGGATCATCTCTTCGCGCATGCCGCCATCGGTATGCACACCAAGGACTTTCAGGCTGATGCAGCAGTTGGATTTGCCGGCGCGACATGATATGCACTCGCCGCATGACATGTAGGGATTGACGGCACAAAGGTCGCCGGGAGCAACGTTGGTCACGCCGGGGCCCGTCGCTAAGACTTCGACGCCCAATTCGTGGCCGAGGATCCTGGGTTAGGAGAAGAAAGGTTGAGGGCCCTTGAAGGCATGAAGCTCAGTGCCGCAGATTCCAAC
>JBKJUN010000434.1:0-7671 GCA_046590555.1 Bryobacter sp.
CGATGATCGGCTCCCGCCGCAAAGTGATTGCCGTGGTCAAGGAATTCGAAAAAGAAGGCGTCAGCCGCGAGAGTTTCGAGCGCATCCACGCTCCCATGGGGCTCGAAATCGGCGCCATCACCCCCGAAGAGATCGCCGTCAGCGTCGCCGCCGAAATGATCGCCGTCCGCCGTGGGGCCGACCCCAAATGGAAGGCAGTAGCCAAAGGCATCTTCGCCAGCAGCCAAACCGCTGCGAGTCTAAAATGATCTGTGGCATCGTCCTTGCCGGCGGTGCATCGTCCCGGATGGGCCAGCCAAAAGCACTCCTGCCGCTAGGTGCCACCACCATGGTGGAACGGCTGGTAAAACTCTTCAATCACTTCTGCCAGCAAACCATCATCGTCACCGGCACACACCATAGCCAGATCCTCAACACCTTGCCCCAACTCGCTCCCCAAATTCTCTTCAACGAAAACCACGCCGACGGTATGTTCTCAAGCCTCCGCAAGGGCCTCGCAGCAACCAGCGCCGACGCGATCCTCTTGAGCCCTGTCGACTTCGCCTCGGTCGAAGCGTCTTCAATCGCCAGCCTCTTCAACGTCCCCGGCCAGCCCATCGTAAAGCCCCGCTTTGAAGGCCACAGCGGCCACCCCATCCTGATCCGTCAACCGGCCATCGACGCACTGCGCCAAGCCGATCCAGCCTCCAATGCCAAGCAAGTCCTTAGCCAATTCCCAGCCACCTACATCGACGTAAATGACCCCGGAGTCGCCGACGATTGCGATACCCCACAAGACTACCTGCGACTCCTCGCCCGCTGGCAGGCCCGCGTATGAAACTCAAACTTTGGCTCGCAGGCATACTTCTTCTGATCACGGCCCTTGCCCTCCCATTCTTCAGCGCCGACTGGGTCAAACAAACCCTTCAAACGAGTCTTCAACTCGCGCTCTCGCGGCAAGTCCGCATCCAGGGAGAAACCCATTTCCGCATCTTCCCAACGCCCGCCATCCTGGCCGACGATGTCACCATCGGCGAAGACCCCACTTACTCTCTCGAACCCTTCGCCTATGTCACCGTTCTTGAGGTCCAGCCGAGCGTGCTGGCGCTCCTCTCAGGCCGATTAGAAGCGGCAAGAATCCGCCTCACCGAGCCCAGCGTGAACCTCATGCGCGGCCCCAGCGGTTGGAACATCCAGAGCATCGTCTCTGGCAATCTTCGTCCCCCGGAAATCGAAGTCCGTAACGGCCGGCTCAACTTCAAACAAGGCAACGCCAAGAATGCCTTTTACCTCACCAACGCACTGGCCGACATAAGCGCACCAACCTCGCAAGGCGACGTCAAGATCTTCTTCTCGGCAGAGCCGGCCAGAACCGATCGCGGCACCCAGGGCTTTGGCAAATTTTCTTTCCGTGGTGAAATCCACGCCCCGCCTTCTGCCATCCCTGGCCTTGACTTCGACCTCGAACTCCAGCCCAGTTCCATCCACGCCTTCAACTTCTTCTTCGGGGCGAGAGGCGTTGATTTTGCCGGCAAACTCTCCGGCAAAGGCCGTCTCAAAGGCCCCTGGAACAAGGCCGTAATCGAAGCTGGCCTCCAGTTTGAAGGCCTCGCCCCCCAGGGCTTCCTGCCCTTCGTCGGCAAAAGCAACAAGCTCGCGCTCGTCGGCTCGCTCGACATCCCCGGCCAGCGTTTCGCCCTCGATACTGTAGGCGATGAAGCTGTCCGCGTCCGCATGCGTGCCCGCGATTTCTTCCAGTCCCCCAAAGGCGCACTCCTGCTCCAACTTCGCGACCTCGAACTCACCAAGCTGATCGACCTCGGCCGTGAAGCGAATGCCAAAATTCCTGCAGGCCTCACCGGCAAAGGCAATTTTAACGGCGTAATCGGCTACGCCTGGCCCAGCACTGAAGAAGTACCCGCCAAAGGCATGATTCGCTTCGCTGATGCCAGCATCGAGGTCCCAGATCAGCCTGGCCTCATGACTCCTTCCGCAACCGCCATAGTCGAAGGCTCCCGTTGGATCCTTGCCCCTTCCGAAATCCGTGTCGGAGAATCCCAGACCGCCATCATGAGTGCCGATTGGAACGCCCGCACAGGCGCACTCCGCCTCGACGTCGCCACCCAACTCCTCAGCATCAAAGGTCTCAAGACGGGCCTCGGCCTGCTGATCCAGGCCTCCAGCCTCCCGCTCCTTTCCCGCGCTCAAGGCGGCAGTTGGCAAGGCAATGTCCACTTCGAGCGCACCGAAGAATCCGACCCGGGCCAATGGAGCGGTCGTCTTGGCGTCCGTAACATTACCGTCGACCTCGACGGCGTCCCGGCCCCTCTCGACATCTCCACCGCCTCGATCGAGTTCGATCCCAATCGAATTTCTATCAAGCGAATGCGTGCCGAATGGGAATCTGTCGAGCTCGAAGGCGACGTCTCCTACAACCCGCAAAGCACGCGCCCCACTGAGCTCAACCTCATCATCGGAGAAACCTCCATTGGCACCCTCACCCGCGTCCTCCAATCCGCCCAACGCCCTCCCTCAAGCCTCCTCGAAAAGATGCGCTTCCGACGCTCCTCGATGCCCGATTGGCTCCGCAGCCGCAACCTTTCTGGGCAAATCCAGTTCCGGTCCCTCGAATTCGCCAGTGGTTCCTTCCACCCTCTCAATCTGAAATTCTCTTGGCGCGGTGCGAAACTCGAAGCCACCATCCAGCCCTCTGAATTCTCGATCCCCTTCCAACCTGGTGCTATCCACCTCGAAGGCAAGCTCAAAACCGAAGTCTGGCAACCCACATCGTCCTATCAACTCGAAGGCAGCATCACCGATTGGCCGGTCGACAAAACTACTGCGACTCTGGTGGGCACAATCAAAACCCCTTCAATCGATGCCGACTGGTCCGACAACCTCGAAGGCGAAGCCAAACTCACTTTCGCCGATGCTGCCGCCGAGCCAATCAAGCTGCTGCTCCAGCAAGGCAAACTCACTCTCGATTTTGGCGAAGGCCGCCGCAAGCCAATCACCCTCACCGCACCTTATTGGCCCCTCGCCATACCCCCAGAGCCATAAAGCCGCCGCACCTGCGAACGAATCCCCTCTGGTACCAAAATTTCCCAGTCCCCGCCACAGGCAATCCGCTGCCTCACCTCCGTCGATGAAATCACCTCCATGGCCGCCTCCACCTCCAGCCACCCGAAATAAGCGGCCAACTCCTCAGGCAACGCCCAAGCCTCCTGCCTCCGCGCACTTAGGATTCGGTACTTCTTCAAGTTCGATTCCAGATACTCAGCATGGCCAATTGCATCGAGGCCATAGTCCCACTCGACAATGCGCCGCGCTCCATCCTCCCCAATCAACAGCTGAACCGATCTCCCCGGCAGCGTCTCCTCAACCTCCCCGGCAATTGAAAAGAACAAACTCTCCCGCGACACCGCCACAGCATCCCCGGTACTCTCCAGCACCATCCGCAACCTCGCAGGCAGCGCCACGCCCTCATAGCCCTTATGCGGAAACCGCTCTGGCATCACCCAAACCACCTCATCGACAACCGAGCGTGCGGCGTTTGCCAGTGCCACATGTGCCACCGTCGGCGGATGAAAAGCTCCGCAAAAAACTGCAATGGAACGGCTAGCCCGCCGAGGACGTCTTAGGAATCGCATGCTCTCCTATCAATTTAAGACGACGAGAGCGTTACACTTTGAAATACACAAACAATGTTTACCTGGATCTGCCCCAAGTGTGGAAGAGAAGTCGGCCCTTCCTACAACGAATGTCCTTTTTGCGCCGAAACCGGACCCGCAAAGATTTTGGCGCCCGTGCCCGTAGGAGTTCAGCCTCCACAGCCTCAATATGTACCGCCAGCCCCGCCACAGCCGCAGTACGTTCCCCCTCCACCACCAGTGCCGCCACCAGCAGCAGCACCGGCACCTTTACTCCCACCACCGGCACCTGCTCAGCAAACCTACCTCGTTGGTGCTGATGATCACAAACGCAGCATCCCCGGCTGGCTCGCTGCCATCCTCGCCTTTGCTGCCGTAGCTCTCATCGCGTGGCTCTTCGTCAACTTCACTCAGTCCAAGCGTGAAGTCAACCCCGCTGTTGCCAAATCCGCTGCCAAACAAAAAGCGGCCGGCAACCCCTACGCGAAGTACCTCGAACTCACCGGCTTCCGTATCAACGAAACCACCGGCAAAAAACTCCAGGTCCAGTTCCTCGCCGTCAACCATGGGGCTGCAGATCTTGCTGGCATCGATGGCATAATCACCCTAAAGGTCAAAGGCTCTGAATCCGGCGAGCCGGCTGTCACCTTTAAATTCAGCATCTCGGAAGTCCCGGCTTTCGGTGCAAAGGAAGTCGTAGTCAACGCCTTCATCCAGAAGCGCAAATCCCTCGATATGCCAGACTGGCTCTTCCTCGAACCCGTCATCGAGTTCACCTCTACCGAATAGCCAGCGCCTCGCGAGCCGGCTTGTGACCAGGGTCGATTTCAAGCGCCCGCCTGAAATCCAACTCTGCCGCCTCTCGCTGCCCGAGCGCAGCCAGTGCCACACCCCGGTTATAAACATGCGACGCCACACCAGGCTCAATCGCAAGTGCCCTACCAAAAGCCCGCAGCGCCTCTGCGGGCTTTCTCAATTCTAAATATACCCGCCCCAACTCCGTCTGATACCCGGCATCCTGCACTGCCGGAGCATCCGTTAGCGCAGCCAGGGCCTCCTCCGGCGCAACATACTTCGTGTACTGCAACAGCGCCCCCACATTCCCGGGCTGCCGCTCCATCGTCATTCGCCACAACACTGTGGGCTTGCGATAAATCGAGTAGGCCCAGTCCCCCGCCAGCCCTGCATAAACAAACACGAAAACCCACGGCCACCGCACCATCGGCACAGCCGCCGCCAGCATCGCCACCGGCAAATACATCCGTCGCGAAGCTGCCAGATCCGCAATCGGAAACACGCTCGAAGTAGGCAGCAAAAATAGCAACGCCCCCACCAACCAGAACGCCCACCCTGCTCGGGCATAATACCGGCGCGCTAAATACAGACCCACCACTGGCAACACCCACAACCCAAGACACCACATCGGTGACACATCCACCATCCATCGCATCCCCACAAAAGAAGGCCAAACAAGCTGCTTCAGATAAAGCCCAATCACCACCGGCTGCGTTGAGAGGTAACTCAACCAACCCACCCCAGCCTGCACCCCAGCCCCAGACCCCGCCAGATTACCAGTTGAATAGATCACACCACCCAAACTCACACCAGCCAAAACAACCATTACTCCGATCGGCCGCCACTCTCGCGCATTCCTAGAAATAGAAAAATGCAAAGCCGCCAAAAACAGCGGAAACGCAATCGCTTCTTCCTTGGCCAACAGCGCCAGCGAATAAAACAAAACGGCCCACCAATGTTTTCCCGCCAGCCACCGGTCCAGAGCCACCCAAACCAACAACCCCATCAACACAACCGGTCTGCTAAACACATAAAGCACCGCATCGGCCTGCAGCGGATGTACCGCAAACACAGCCGCAGCAAAGAAGGCTCGCCCATCCCCAAGCAGCCGCCGCAGTGCCTGGTAACAAAACTGCACCGCCACTGCATGTAGCAAAATATTAGTCAGCCGAAACGCCCATGGCACCGCCCCAAACCATTCAAAGTTCAACCAAAACGTGAAATAGCTAAGCGGTCGCGGGCGCACCAGGGAAGGGAACTCCATCCCCAAAAGTGAGAAATCGTCCAGCAGCCAGTCCCCTGGCAAACCAAGCAGCCAGACAGAAGAAAGCAGCGATAAAACGTAAGGAAAGTATGCCGATGTTATGCTGCTAGTTTCTCATGCCAACTCCCACACGGCCTCGCACCAAGGCCGAAAAGCAGGCCCGTCTCAACCAGATCCTTGCCGTCCTCGATCAAATGTATCCAAACGTCACCTGCGCCCTCCATCACACCAACCCCTGGGAACTCCTGGTCGCCACTATCCTCAGCGCCCAGTGCACGGACGAACGTGTCAACAAAGTCACCCCCGCACTCTTCGCCAAGTACCCCACCATCGAAGACTTCGCCGCAGCCACCCCCGAAGCCATGGGCAAAGATGTCTACTCCACCGGCTTTTACAACAACAAAGCCAAAAACATCATCGCTGCCGCCCAACGTATTCTTACGGTCTTCAAGGGCGAAATCCCCACCAACATAGAAGACCTCCTAACCGTCCCCGGAGCCGCACGCAAAACAGCCAACGTGGTCCTCGGCACCTGCTTCAATATCGCCAGCGGCGTCGTCGTCGACACTCATGTCTCCCGTATCACTCAGCGCCTCGACCTCACCCAAAAGACCGACCCCGTCAATATCGAAAAAGACCTCATCCAGATCCTCCCGCAAACCCGCTGGATCTCTTTCAGCCATCAACTTATTCACCATGGCCGCGGCCACTGCACCGCCCGCAGTCCCAAATGCCACACCTGCCCTATGAATCATCTCTGTTACGCAAAGGACAAAAATGCTTAAGCACCTCGTCCTCCTCCTGACTCTAATCCTCACAAGCTGCGTCGACTTCCCCAACCAATACGCACCCACAAAAGCCCGCCGTCCTGACACTGGCCCAGACCCGCGTGGGCTCAAGTCCTACATCGAAATGAAGGACCCGGCCTCTCTCGCTCACATCGCCTGGGGCATCAACCCAGCGGCCTTCGATGGAGAAAAGCGCAAAGCCGAACCCAAAGCCGCCCTCCGCTTCAAAGTCGACGACACTGCCAACCTCAAACTCAGCATCGACACCGCCACACCTCAGCTCCTCCGCATAAAGGTAAACGGCCGCCCCATAGGCGAAACCACTGGCACTCACTTTGAAGCCCCAGTCGAGCCAACCGACTTTTTCCCCAACACTGCCACCCTCCTCGAGATCGAAAGCGAATCCGGCTTCAGCCTCCTCCGCGCCGGCTTCCTCAAACGATGACCGCCATCCTCTACATCCTCCTCGCCTGGTTCCTTACCGTCGCCACCACCATCGCACTAGGCGGCCACATCCTCCGCGCCCTCAGGCTCCATCTCGAAGGCTGGCAAGCGCTAATCTACCGCTTCCTTCTCGGCTCGGCCGCCCTCTCCCTCCTCACCTTCTGCCTCGCCACATTAGGCCTGATCCACAAAGGCACCATCTACGCCATCGCAATTGCCGCAATCGTCTCAAGCTGGCGCAACTGGCCCACCCTACCCAAGCCCCAATTCCATTGGTCTGCGATCCCCTTCACCATCTACGTTGTCTTCTATCTCTCACACGCGATGGCCCCAGAGCACTCCCCCGACGGCATGAGTTACCACCTCGGCCTGGTCGCCCGCTACTACCGCGAACACGGCTTCGTTTGGTTCCCCACCAACATGTACGCCTTCCTCTCGCAAGGTATGGAGATGCTCTTCCTCTTCGCCTACGCCATGGGCCGCCACTCCGCAGCGGCGCTAATCCACTTCACCTTCCTGCTAGCCCTCCCCATACTCCTGGCCACAACAGCAGGCCGCACCGGCTGGCTAGCCGGCTTAACTGTTTTCCTGCTCCCAGTTGTAGGAATTGACGGTATCAGCGCCTACAACGACGTGGCCCTGGCGGTCACGTTATTCGCGACCTGGCAAGCCACATCGCAGTTGCGAGTAACTCAAGACAAAGCCTGGGTCACGGTCGCCGCGATCCTCGCAGGCTTCGCCATGGCCCTCA
>JBKJUN010000488.1:0-2697 GCA_046590555.1 Bryobacter sp.
AACGACCTGTCGTTGTTGAACTTGATCGACTCCAAATTCACGATTGTCACCCGAAAGCTGCAAAAGCTTTATGGCTTGAGCGTAGTTCCGCCGCGGCCCAAAGAACAGCAACAGCCACAACGGATTGAATTGCCCGAAGACACAAACAGAGGTGGGCTGCTTGGCATGACGGCGATACTGGCCGTATCGTCGCACCCTCATCGCACAAGCCCCGTGCTGAGAGGCAAGTGGCTTCTGGAAGCCATGTTGGGCACGCCTCCTCCTCCACCGCCACCCGATGTGCCGGTATTGGACGAAGGTACAGTAGCGGCAGCCAGTTCGCTGAGAGAACGTCTGGCGCAGCATCGGGCCAATCCAGTTTGTGCCAGTTGCCACAGCCGAATCGACCCCCTCGGGTTTGCCCTTGAGAATTACGATGTGATGGGCCGCTGGCGGACTGAAGAGGCTGGCAAGCCCATCGACAACACAGGCGAATTGCCGGATGGCAGCAAGTTTGCGGGGCCCGCCGAACTCAAGCAAGTGCTTCTGAATAAGAAGGATCTGGTGCTGAGAAATCTCACCAACAAGATGCTTGGCTATGCACTTGGGCGCGGGCTGACCTTGCAAGATTCGTGTACGGTGGATAGCATTGTTGCAGAAGTCGAGAAAAGCAATTACAGCGCGCATGCCCTGATCCATGCAGTTGTGATGAGTGCGCCTTTTCGACAGCAGACAAGTACGGTGACCTCAGGCGGCAAGGGCCAGGAAGAGCGTAAGAAACCATGATGATTCCCCGCAATCGCACAATATCGCGAAGAACGATGCTGAGAGGTTCCGGCGTAGCAATCGGTTTGCCCTGGCTTGAAGCAATGGTTCCAACTGCAAAGGCTGCAGAGCTTGCCCCTGTTCGAATGGCAGTGCTCTATATGGCTAATGGCGTGAATACTTCCGCCTGGACGCCGGAAGGCAAAGGCAGAGACTTTCAGTTGTCACCAACGCTTGAGCCGCTTCGGGATTTGAAGGATCGGATCGTGGTGGTAAGCAACCTCTGGAACGCAGCCGCCAATACGGGGGATGGACACTACGTAAAAGAATCGAGCCTGCTCACCTGCACAACCATCAGCAAGACCCTTGGCGTGGACATTAATATCCACGGTGTTTCCATGGATCAAGTGGCTGCCCAGAGAACCGGCGATCAGACCCCGCTGCCTTCGCTTGAGCTTGGTATTGAGCCGGAATCTACGGGTGTGGATATCAATGTCGGCTACACGCGTGTTTATGGCTCGCATATTGCCTGGAGCAATCCGACGACACCTCTGGCACGGGAGATCAATCCGCGTTCCGTTTATGAGCGACTCTTTAAAGCCGCCGGCCCGCAAGGAAACTCAGTAAAGCAGGATACTCATCTTCTCGACCAAGTGCTTGAGCATTCCAAGAAGATGCGCAAAGAAGTTGGTGCAGCCGACCAGGCCCGAATCGATGAGTATCTTTCGATCGTTCGGTCGCTCGAAGTAAGGATGGAGCGGGCAAGCGATCCAAAACGAAACAAGTGGAAGCCGCGAGCTGCTATGAGTGGCGTTGCTCAGCCGACAGATGCCCCCCGAGACCACACCGAGCACGTCAGGCTGATGCTGGACATGATTGCAGTGGCATTTCAAAGTGACACCACGCGGGTTAGCACATTCATGTTCGGCAACGCTGTGAGTGGAGTAAACTTCCGCTTCCTTGAAGGGGTGAGCAATACCCACCATGAGATTTCGCATCACTCGAAGGACCCTGACAAGCTGCGGCAGTACGCGCTGATTAACCGGTGGCATATTGAGCAGTACGCCTACCTGCTGCGTAAATTGAGCGAGATGAAGGAAGGCGAGAGCACGGTGCTAGACAACTCGATGGTGCTGTTTGGTTCCGCTTTGAGCGATGGAAACTCGCACAACCCGCACAGGCTGCCGCTGGTCCTGGGTGGCGGCGGAGGCGGGCGCATTGCTACCGGCCAACATCTGGTTCATACAGAAGATACGCCGGCTGCTAACCTTTATGTCTCGATGCTCAATGCGTTCGGGGCACCTGTCGAAAGATTTGCGGATAGCACCGGACCGCTGGGTGGCTTGCTGGTTTAACTCAAGCCGGCCAGCCCTCAATCAATTTCCTCTGTGGCCCAGATGCGCAGGGGTGCCCAGTCATCGAGACGCCCCCAGGAAGATTGC
Organism: Bryobacter sp.; assembly: GCA_046590555.1. GTDB lineage: Bacteria > Acidobacteriota > Terriglobia > Bryobacterales > Bryobacteraceae > Bryobacter. The sequence goes on from JBKJUN010000488.1 coordinate 2,187, forward strand.
GATTTTGGCCTGTTGCCGCTAGCGGATGCGTGTACCTTCGCTGGTGGCGAGCCCCAGCGGGAGGATGAGAACATCATTGACATTGAAGACGGCGACTTGCCAGCCGGCATAGATGTTGGCTCCTTCTGCGGGGAGTGGGGCCTTGCTTGATGCGGGCCTGGGAACTCGTGATCGTTCCATTCGTCTGCTCCTTGTTAATTTCAGCTCTCTTTGGTGCCCTGCTCTTTAATTAGCTAAACCGGATCTGTCTTAGATATGTTGCCAGGGAGGAATGCTGAGCAATCGTTCGAAGTGAGCCGAGCGAGCCGATGCTCCATCTGCAAAATAGCCGAATGGTGATCCCCTCCAGCAAGATGCCCGGCCATAATTCCGCAGAACAGTGCCCAAATAGTGTCTACGACGGGAATGTAGGCACTGTTCTGCGGAATCATGGCCGGGCATCTTGCCGGCGGTGATCACCGTGCGGCTATTTCGCAGATGGAGCATCGGCTCGCTCGGCTCACTTCGAAAG
>JBKJUN010000823.1:0-5018 GCA_046590555.1 Bryobacter sp.
GTCAAAATCCTCAACCAATCCTTTGCCAATGCGTGCCACTTCCAGAAAGTAGCCACGGTCATCGGGAAAAAGGGGGAAGGGCTCAATCTTAACTCCATGGATGACATCCTTGTCACCAGTCGATCTTACAATCGCCCCAATCCCGCTAGTGTTCCTCTCGGTCCAGGCATCAGGTAATAAAGTCTTTGGCTCACTCATTCTGATTCATTATAAATTATGGCCTTCGTATTATTCCTTCTTGCTGCAATCTCAGTAGCAGCTCAGTCCCTCGTTTCTGTCTCCCCCTCCGGTGATGGTGATGGTTTCGCTCTTGAGCCACTCATAAAACTGCGCTTTGATGCTCCGATCAATCCAGACTCCTTGCGCAATTCCGTCTTCATCGTTTGGGCAGCGACTCGTCAGCGCGATGGCTTTACCACCTATCCGGATGGCTACCGGATGCCCATCAACAACCTTGCCTGGGACCCTGCAACCAACACCGCCTATGCCAAGCCAGATGAGCCACTCGATCACGACCGCGACTACATCATCGTCTACAACACGCTCGAAGCCGCTCGCTTCCATACCCGCAACGTCACGCAAACCATCCTGGCCCGTCGCCTTGGTCCGACAGGCTCTATTCAGCGCTCTACTGCCATCGACCTCACCGAGATCAAGTCCATCCAAACCCTCAGTCAGACCGTGGCAGACTCAACCAAACCACTTACCGATACAGGCTTTCCCGTCGACGTTTCCTTTCTGACGCAACTGGGCCTACGCCGGCTCGTCTTCCTCAATTTCGAATCCGCCAGAGGTGACCGCGTTGCTGTACACGCCTGGCTTCCGAACGGTCCCAAGCCTGCAGCGGGTTGGCCAGTCAAGCTCATTGGTCACGGGCTCTTTGACAACCGCTTCTCCGGCCCAACTCTCTTCGCTTCCGCCTTCATCGCCAATTCGGTTGTCATGTCGATCGATGCTGTGGGCCACGGATACGGAGATGCCTCAATCCTGCGTTTCGAGAAGACCGATGGTACGAGGGTCGATGCTCCGACGAACGGGCGTGGCCGCGACATCAACAGTGACGGGCGTATCGATCCGGCCGAAGGATGTATCCTGCCTGACTTCATCTCGACCTGCCTGCGTGAGACGGCACTCGATTACCAGAAGCTGGTCCGCGAGATCCAGACCAATATTGACCTCGACGGCGACCGCCAGCCAGACCTAAACCCCAACAGTATCCAATACCTCGGCCAATCTCTCGGTGCCATGTACGGCACCATCCTGATGGCAATTGAGCCCGGTATCGATGCAGCGGTATTGAATGTTGGAGGAGGCAGTGTGATCGAGACAGCGCGCACCAGCACTTTGCTCAAGCCGATCCTTGAGCAGTTCGTAGGCAAACCGAATGACCCTCTGATTCCGCGCTACGCACCTGCCCAGCGAATCACTACAGCTCAAGGCCAATACCTGGAATTGCTGGATCGCCTTTCCATCTCTGAAGCTGCCGGTGCACCTGCTTCCTTCGCACCCTTTCTCAAGCAGGCGACGCTTTATGGCAACCCAATCAAGCGGGTCCTATTCCAATACGCAAAGGGTGACCAAAGCGTGCCGAACAATTCGAACGGGCAACTGATCCGCGCTGCCTTCGAATACGATCTTGTCTCCGTATATCGGCACGATATCGCCAGGCAGGTGGTTCCAACTTTGCCAGAGAACCCCCATGCCTACATGGCCGCCTTTGCTCAACTGGACCAACCGAGTCTTCTGATCGCTCTGGCAACGCTTTCGCAGGCAAGCGAATTCCTAGCCAGCGGGCGAAGAGAAGTCCCCGATGCTAATGGACTCGTCCGCTTCCTGTTTCGCCAGAACCTCTTTGAAACTCCAAGCCTGATTCCGTGAGACGATAACGGAATGCTGGTCGTCTTTTTGTTAATACAAGCTCAATACTTTAGCGTCCCTCAGGTAGATGCTCCTGAGCTTGCACGCTTTGGCAGTCATGATGTTGGGGTTCGCACTATCGAGATCACCAATCCACAGCAGCCGGACATCCTGAAGAGCCCCTCAACCCTGGCCGACCGCACGCTCAAAATCGAGATTTGGTATCCCGCTCAGCTCAAAGCCAACGAGCAAGCTCACACAGTTTATGTCAGCCCAATGGCTGGACGGGCGGCTCGGCCTGAGATGCCTAAGACTTTTGAGATTCCCGGTAAAGCTTTGCGCGACGCGCAGCCGAAACAAGGTGCGGCATACCCTCTAGTCGTGGTTTCACATGGCTACCCTGGATCACGAACATTCCTCAGCTATCTGACGGAGAACCTAGCCTCAAAAGGGTACATCGTCGCCGCGATCGACCATACGGATTCCGTTTTCGGCGAAGTCAGAGGCTTTCCCAGCACACTGATCAACCGCTCCCCCGATCAGCTTTTTACGATCCAGGAATTGACCAAACTTGCCAAACAAAGTGACCACTTCCTGAGCAAGATTGTGGATACAGACAAGGTTGCCATCGTGGGTTATTCGATGGGTGGTTATGGCGCGATGGCGAGTGGCGGCGCGGCTTACAGCACCAAATCAAACATGCTCAAGATGATCCCAGCAGCGATGATGCCAAAGGCGGAAGCTCCTGCTTCGCTCAAGGCGATTGTCGCGATCGCTCCTTGGGGAGCGCAGCCTCCAGTTGAGGCATGGGAAGCGGACGCAGTCAAGAACTTCAAGCTGCCATCGCTCTTTATCGTGGGAGACAATGATGACATTTCCGGCTATGAGCAGGGTGTTAAGAAGCTTTACAACTGGGCAACCAATTCCAACCGCTGCATGGTGACTTATCAGAATGCCCGCCACAACGTTGGAGGCAATCCAGCACCCGCCAATGTGCCGCTAGACTTTCAGGGGCGGGAATCCTTTGAAGAGCCGGTTTGGCGCAAGGACAGGATTACTGCGATCAACCAGCACTACATCACAGCGTTTCTTGACTTCAATCTGAAGGCCGACGAATCGAAGGCTGCTTACCTGAAGCCCGACGGGAAGGGCTTCCAGCGGCGTTGGTTTCTTGGCTTGAATATCGATTGCCAGCAGCCTCAATAAAAGCGTATCGCGTAAAGGTCGGCGTCTTTTAGTTCAGCCCGAAGGTGAACTCTTTTTCCGGTTAACGAAGCCAGACTCGCGATGCCTTTCCATTGGACAACTCTGGCGATGACATCTCCTAACAGCTCTTTCGATTCAGCTAGCACTATGCCAGTAGGATCTTCGAGCCAGAGCTTGATGCCACCTGGGGCGGATGTCGAGAAGTTAACTTCGAGTTGGCTGCCGCTGAACGTAAAAGGCTTGGTGATCATCGTGCCGCCGCTGTAGCCAGCATGGATAGAGGCGAAGCCGTCCAGGCGCAACTTGTATCGCCGCAGATGGATGCTTGGTTGGCCGTAGTCTCGCACTACGTAGAAGGAGAGATGATCGTCACCCGTTTGGACTACATTGAGGGCAGGGTAGTTCGAGCGGGAGACCCAGTTCTTCATGCCGAGTCCGGGACGGAGGAAGGCTTCCATGAAGGTTCTATCCATTACCGTGCCGCCGCGGGAGGACATCAGGACTGCATCAGAACAGTCTTTGAAATAACCGGGGTCTACTCCGATTGTCTTGGCTTCTGCTTCATTCAAAACTTGCCGGCCGGGGAGGAAGCGGGCGCAGAGGGAAAGATAGATGTGCGGGGCGCGGAAGTAGGGACTGGTCTGATTGGTGTAGAGATGCTCGGGCGGGGATTCGCCGAAAGAGAGTTCTCCTTGCTTCTGCCAGTTCTTGAAGTTCTCGCTCACCGCCCGGGAGATCCAGCGATAGTTGGTTGCTCCGATCTTTTTGAAAGTGCGATAGTAGCAGACGTATTGCATTTCGCTCTCTGACCAGAAGGCGAGATTCTGGGAATCAAAAGCTCCTCCAGTGAGGATGGGCTCGGTGCTGGTTTGGGTCCACTGGATGCCGTCGCGGGAATGGAAAGCCATCAGACCGCTCTTGCTGGTGCCAGCGATGCCTTTGTAGGTGCCATCGCGATCGAGGAAGGGTGAGAAGTTGTGCTGAAGGGGAGGCGTATTGGCGAGGATGATGTTGGTACCTCGCCTGAGATTGGGGCGTTCGAAATGTTCACCGTCTTTGGATTCGGCATAACAGTAGACTTCGGCACCGCGACCGTCTTCGCCGGCGTTGGGTACTCCGCGATAGTAGAGTTTTCTCCCGATCACGGTTGCGTAATTGGAGAAGCGGCCCTCCCAGGGCTTGTCGAAACGGAATGCAGTGCCAGCATCGACGGGGTTGCCCAGGCGGAGTTCGGCTCCCTTCAACGCGGATATCAGGTAGCGGTCGACGAAGAGCTCGCGGCGGGAGCCCAGGGCTATAGGTGCGTCTGCGGCAAAGGCGGTTGCCAGGAGGCTGCGACGGGTCAAAGGACAAGCTCCGTAAAGCAGCCTCGCAGATCCATCTCGTATTCGATGGTTTCGATTGGCGGACGTGAATAGTGCCAGGTGATGCCGTGAATAGCCGAAGCCCCCATCGGGGCAAGGATTTCGCTTCTGAGAAACGCGGTCATTGGATGGATTGTGTAGACCTCGGTTGTAGTTACTTGCGCCCAATCGACGCCCAAGCCCCCAAGCCTTGCGGACATCAGACCCATGACGAAGCGTGTTTTTTCAGCCATGGCATCACTTGAAGTTTCTCCATTGCGAATGACGTCGTCAGGATTCAGGGATCCTTCAGGCAACTCGCCTGCACCTGCTACTACGAAGGACTTTCCTTTGCGCTGTGAAGGCACGGTGTAGCTAAAGCCGTAGATGGAGGGGACGCTTGGTGCGCCGATCTCCGGGGCGATGTTCGTGCGGGCCACCGGGTTGACTCCATCGAGGATGAGGCCCCACGAATTGAGAACCTCGACGTAGCTCCCGTTGAACTCAATGAAGCCCTCAAAGCTGAATGGCTTTGGTGAGCGCAGCTCCATCGCACAGAGTGCTGCAACTGGCCTCTCAACCGCCGTCAGGTGCGCCAGTATGCGATCAAAC
>JBKJUN010000894.1:0-3651 GCA_046590555.1 Bryobacter sp.
ACCGGCTCTACTTGCGACAGCCAAACCGTCTCCAGCAAATTTAGTAATTACTGAGTTGGTATTGAACGTAACAGTAAAAGCGCTAGCGTTTGCCGCTAGTACTACGAGAGCTGCGCCGATGATACAGATAGATTCAACGAACCTGCGATTCTTGTTTTCACCGTTTTGTTCTTATGTGATGGGTTAACTTTCTCATAGCGCCAGAGTCGATATAGGCGGCGATCTTGTCTTACGACAATATGAGTGGGCGCTCACTAATGAGCATTTCGAGATCCGAAGATAAGCTCTTCATTTCTACACACTCTACTGACAGTAGGATGACCACATGACATCACGTGTCCATTTTTGGTCAGTCGCTGTGCGAAGATTTTCCATGTTGAAGGTAGAATGCTTTAGAATTCCGCCGGGCCATTCCCAGAAGTCCATATGGTCGAGGTCTATTTTCAGAAGCACCAAATCCGCAGGCTGAGTACAAGCTGGAAGTATTGCTGAGTTTTTGTCAGCAAGGAAATGAGTCAACGTTTGATTATCAGTGCAGATCGTAGCTCTCCCTGCCAGAGCTGCGCATTTTTGGGTTTTGGGATTAGAAAGTGCAACGGTTAAAGCTTGGCTGTCCCGGTAGAACTCAATCAAATGGGAATTTGCAGGAATAAAGAACCACAAACCGCCCTCAATATTAAGGGCGTTGTACGTCATAGGACGGCGATGAAGGTTTGCAGCGAGGCCCCAACTCCAGATCAAACAGATATCAATCTCAGATAAAAGTGAGCAAATTTTGAGTCTGATTTCACTTTCGTAAGTTGAGAGATTGCCGTTTGTTTCGTTAAGCATCGGCCTTTAATCGCTTTCGCTATTTCTCCAGATCGACTTCCCGATAATTACGCCGGCCACTGCCGCCAGTGACAATGCCTGAAGCGGGTACTTCCTGATGAGAGAGGTGCAATCCTGCACCATTTGGCTAGGCTTGCGGTCGCGCAAATAGGTGGCGCCCTTTGAGAGGGATTCTGCGGAGTTTTGTGCAGTCTCTTTGACCGCATTGGCTCCGGCGATGAGCTGTTCAGAGCCGCTTTCCATGGCTTGCGAGATCTTTTGCTTTGCAGCCTCAAACCCCGATTCGGTCTTGCCGGCAAAGGACTCCGCATCTTTTAAAACGTTATTCATGTGATGAACCTCCCGGACAAAGATGCAATCCAGTGGCCATAGCTTGTTTCGCAGCTCTGCGATTAATTGGCCCTCAAAGTGCCACAAGATTGGCATGGATAACTTAGTTAGTGTCACGATGGCTCCGTATCTGGATGAATCTCTTTATGCAAATGCATACAAGAAAGGATTCAACGTAACCTTACGCTCAGTACGCTATCTTGGCGCTAACGCCGAGACCGCTGAAGAGGTAGCTCAGGCAGCCTGGGTCAGAGGTTGGCAATGTCGAAAGCAGTTGCTGTGCCCTGATCTTGTAGTGGCCTGGGTAAATGCAATTGCGCGTAACCTTTATCGAAGTGTAATTCGATTGGAGAAGCGTTTTTTGCAGTTGGAAGACCTTGCTGCGCCAACGAAATCATTCAATATGATGGACGCTGGTATTTTGATTGAAAACTGCTCAGAACTGGATTCACGGATGCTCAAGATGTATTATCTGGAAGGCTATTCGACGGGAGAAATAGCAGAGAAAGAAAATGTCTGCCCTACATCAGTTCGAGTTCGGCTTATGCGAATCAGACGTCGGCTACGGGAGAAAGTTCAGGATGTAGTACCAGAAACGCCGCTTAATAGAAAGGTTAGCCCTGACTGCTAATGGTCAGTCGACGGTTTAGTGTCATAGATCTCTTCGCGAGATGCCTAATTTTTTCATCATAGCGTTCAAGGTAGTTCGAGGCATACCCAGGTGAGATGCTGTTACGCTCACTACACCCTTGTTCTCGCGCAGGGAGCGAAGGATGTGATCTCTTTCGACTTGCTCCAAAGTGCCTATGACGCGTGATGATTCAAGCCCTTCGCGGATTTCATGGATTGGGGCTCTGAGGCTGTTTCCTGTTGTGAGAATAACCGATCGCTCGACAAAGTTTTCGAGTTCTCGCACGTTGCCAGGCCAAGAGTACTCGACAAAAGCTTTCATTGTTTCGGTGGGAATTTTTTGAATAGTGCGGCCCATCTTTTCGCTGTATTTGGTGGTGAAATGCCTGACCAACACGGGGATATCTTCTGGCCGCTCGCGCAAGGGAGGGGTTGTAATGGGGAAGACTTTGAGACGGTAATAGAGATCGCTTCGAAAGAGCTTGTCGCCCATCATTTGATGGAGGTCGCGGTTTGTTGCGGCCACCAGCCTAACATCGATGGCAATCGTTTTTGTGCCGCCAAGGCGCTCAAAACATTTCTCCTGAAGGGCACGCAGGAGTTTGGGTTGCAAGTCGATCGGGATGTCGCCCACCTCATCAAGGAAGAGGGTTCCGCGATGAGCCATTTCAAAGCGCCCAATCTTTTGAGTAAGAGCGCCCGTAAAGGCACCACGTTCATATCCAAAAAGTTCGCTCTCAAGCAAGCCAGTGGGGATCGCGGCGCAATTGAGGGTAACGAAAGGCATTTTATGTCGCGGGCTCAGGCGGTGGATTGCTCTTGCCGCAAGTTCTTTACCCGTGCCAGTTTCACCGAGAACCAAAACGGTGGCATTGGTGGGAGCCACTACCTCGATTTGCTCTTGGACGCGCCGGAGAGGAGGACTTGTTCCGACAATTTCGACGAAATCATGTTTAAGCTCGACCTCATGACCGGTGAGGCTTTCAAAGCGATCACGAGCGCGGAGATCCTCAACGAAGCTGATCCAACTGAAAGGGGATAGCTTCAGCAAAGCAGTGGAGACGAGGACGGGGAACCTGGTGCCGTCCTTATGGAGGAGTTCCTTTTCATATGGCGTGCAGGAACCAAACTGCAGCATTTCTTCGTGTGCGACTTCATCGATCGAATCAAATTCGGGGGGAGTCAAGTCGAGCAAATTCATTGAGCCTTCCTCCCACTCGATGCGGCTATAACCGACATTATGGAGGAAGGCATCATTCACCACGGCAGGATGATCGATTTCTGCGGAAATCACGCCGATGGTGCAAGATTCCCTGGAGGGAGGTGGAACGCGCCCCCGGGTTTTACGCAATTTCTCATCGCGGTTGTGGCGGTCTGTGAAGTCTCTTACGATTCGGGCATAGCCCTGCAGGCAGCCATCCGAGTCACGCAAGGCCATTAAAATGGTGTTTGCCCAAAATTGTGACCCGTCCTGCTTCAGTTGCCAACCCTCAGAACCAACGTGGCCTAAAGTTTCGGCTCGAAGAAGTTCTCTTTCTAGCTGCTTTGAAATAGCCTCAGACTCTTCATACAAAAAGGAGAAGTGGCGATTCACAACGTCTTGAGGATGGTAGCCGTAGATGCGGGTAGCACCTTCATACCAAGTATAAATTGCACCGTGTGCATCGAGAAGGCAAAGAGCGTAGTCCTGAATCCAGGAAGGGATGCCGCCTTCACCGAATGCCAACACATGGCGTGAGGGCAAAACATTGGCTCGCGCAGAGAAAGCGAGATCCTGGTGATCCCCTTTTTGCAGGGCCAAACTAAGGCTACCTTCCTGGTCGCCGTTGCGAAGGAATTTCTTCCAAAGTTGGCTGAGTT
>JBKJUN010000981.1:0-4185 GCA_046590555.1 Bryobacter sp.
CCACTTCACCAAAGACCTCGCCTATTACCTCACCAGCAGCCGCGAAGATGCGCAGTTGCTCAAAGAAGAATTCGGCTGCGCGCTGCTTGGCCTCTCCAGCGGCAACACGCTGATCGAAGTGCCGGGTGCTGAAGGCCGCGAAGCCCGCGAGATCTCGCGCTGGCAGATCGTTGAGATCCTCGAAGCCCGCGCCGAACAGCTCTTCCAGGTGATCCGCAAAGAGATTGGCCGTCTCGGCATGGATGGCAACCTGCAGGAAGGTGTCGTGTTGACTGGTGGTGGCGCGAAGCTGCCCGGCATGCTCGACATCGCTGAACGTGAACTGAACTGCCCCTCTCGCAACGGGCTGCCGGATGCGATCAACAACTGGCCGGATGAACTGCTGAGCCCCGACTGGACGACAGTCGCAGGACTTGCCATGTACGCTGGCCGTATGAAGCTGCGGCGTGACGGCAAGCGTAGAACGCCGCGGCTATTGAACCTGGTGCTGCGCTAAGGAGGCGATGATGGAACTGAAATTCTCACTTGAAGACGACTTCTCACTCAACACAAAGATCAAGGTTATCGGTGTGGGTGGTGGCGGCAGCAACGCCGTGGCCCGGATGATGGATTCTGGCCTTAAGGGCGTTGAGTTCTACATTCTCAATACCGACAAACAGGCGCTGCAGGCCTCTCCGGTGCCGAACAAGCTGGCTATTGGGTCGAAGATCACCAACGGCCTCGGCGCTGGCGCAGATCCGGCGATCGGTCGCAATGCCGCGCTCGAAGACACCGACAAAATCATCGAGATCCTCGAAGGCGCAGATATGGTCTTCGTCACTGCTGGTCTTGGCGGCGGCACTGGAACTGGAGCCGCACCTGTCGTCGCGGCTCTTGCCCGTGAGTTGAACGCGCTGACTGTTGCCGTCGTCACCAAGCCCTTTGAGTTTGAAGGGCCGCGTCGCAAGAAATGCGGAGAGCGGGGCTTGAGTGACCTTGCCGCTGCCGTCGACACGGTGATCCCGATCCCGAATGACCGCCTGCTCTCGCTTGTCCCGAAGGGAACCAGCTTCTTTGAAGCCTTCCGTATTGCCGATGACGTCCTTCGTCAGGCTGTACAGGGCATCAGCGACATTATCACTACTCCTGGACTGATCAACCGCGACTTTTCTGACATCAAGAGCATCATGACGGGCATGGGCTACGCCATGATGGGCACTGCGTCGGCTACAGGGGCCAATGCTGCGTTGCTCGCAGCCGAACAGGCCATCAGCAGCCCTCTGCTCGAAGAAGGCGGCGTGCGTGGCGCACGTGGCATCCTGATCAACATCACCGGCTCAAGCCGCCTTGGCTTGCATGAGGTGAACGAGGCTTGTTCGCTGATTCGCAAGGCAGCGAGCTTTGAGGATGTGCAGATCAACTTCGGAGTTGTCATGAATGAGGCGATGGGCGAAGAGGTCAAGATCACGGTCATCGCGACCGGCTTTGAACGCGAGTCCCTGCCTCAGATTGAACGCCGGGTGCGTCAGGCAGAGTCGATCACGATCGAGACTCCGATGGTTATGGCGGCTATCGCTGGAGTGACCAGCAACGCCTTTACGAGCTATGAGCCAGAACCTGAGCCAGAGCCGATTCCGATTGAGGTGCCGCAGGTGGTTGAAGAAGAGACCGACGACTACGACGTCCCCGCCTTCCTTAAGCGCGAACGCCGGCTCTTCCAGTAGACGCTTAAGCGTCTACGTGGTCGTGGAAGAAGGTGTCGATGGACGCCTTGTATTCGCTCAACTGGCCGTTGAGGCCATTCATCTCAGTGCGCGACATAGGCTGGAAGGCCTTGGCGATGGAGACGTTTTGTTCCAGGTGCTCCACCTTAGGCATGCCGAGGATGACTGCTCCTACTGGCAGAGTTAGCGAGTAGCGGATCAGATTGTCTACCGAGGTCTTGCCGTTCAGCTTTTCCTGGGCGAAGATCTTCATCGCCGTGATGCCCATCTTCTTGCGCAGGGCGACTGGGAGGGCCAGGGTTTCAAAGCTGTCGGTGACAGGGTTGCCGTCGTTGCGGGCCTGACCGATGCGGGCAGCGTTGAGGGCGAACTGGGTGACGTTGAAGTCGTTACGCTCGAGAGCCATCTTCAGCACCTTGGGGTCGGTGTGGCAGGAGACGCCAACGTTATGGACTACCTTCTGGTCACGCATCTTGTAGAGCATGTTCAGGACGCCGTCCTTTGCTTCGATGGCCGCGAGGTCTTCTTCGGTGGTGAGGGAGTGGATCTGGACGGTATTGAAGTGGTCAGTCTGGCAGCGCTTGAGGGAGCCTTCGAGGATTCGCATGGCGGCATCGCCATTGCGGGCCGGGAGCTTGGTGACGAGGTAGACGTCCTTGCGGCGGGCACCGAGGGCTTTGCCAACGCGGGTTTCACTGAGGCCGGCACCGTAGTCATAGGCTGTATCGAAGTAGGTGATGCCAAGGTCAAGCGCCTTGTGGATGACGGCAATGGCGTCGTCTTCGTTCTTGTAGGCGAGGAAGCGGCTGCCGCAGCCGAAACCAACAATTGAGATGCGCTTCCCGGTTTGACCGAACAAGCGGGTGGGCATGGGGGAGGCGGCGCTCAGGGCGGCTGCGGTTGAGGTGCCGAGGAAGATGCGACGGGATTGGCTCATTTGACGACCAGAATACACTAAAAGAATGAAGTTAGTCATCGGGTTATTGTGTCTGTCGCTTGGCGCAGCCGAGGTAGTGAAGGAGGCTGACGCTAAAGCACTGAGCGCGATTGTGTCATTTCTGGCGAGCGATTCGCTGGAGGGGCGGGAGACGCCGTCGGCTGGTTTGACTATTGCGGCTGAGTATATTGCCAGTGAGTTTCGGCGGGCTGGGCTAAAGGCATCCTTTCAAGAGGCCAAGGCGACGGTTCGCCGGGTAACGCGGGACGGCTTTGATGTGAGCTTAAGTGATGGCACCAAGACGGTGAAGGTGCCGGTGGAGACCGCATTCTGGACAGCAGGGCCGAAGGTCGAGCTCAGTGGGGCTGCGGTGAAGGTAGTGAAGATGGCCGAGTTGCGGGAGCTCAAGACGGAAGGGATCGCGCCGGTTGTGTTGATTGAGGGACCGGGTGGGCCGGGTCTGCAGCAATCGGTGGCAAGGCTTTCGGCGGCAGGGGTGAAGGTGGTGCTTCTGGTTGGGATCCCGATGGCCCTGCCGATACAGACGCTTGAGTTTGATGACCAGCCGAAGATGGGGTTAGTCATGATTAGGACAAGCAATGCGGACGCAGAGGCGATGCTGAAGAGCGGTGGGGCACTGAAGCTGAGCGCCAAGATCGCTGAGGCGAGCGCAGTGCATCATGTAGCCCGGAATGTGATCGGCATTCTGCCTGGAAGTGACCCGCAGCTTAAGGACGAGTATGTCTTGCTGACAGCGCACTACGACCACCTGGGAATTCGCCCAAACAACAAGGGCGATAAGGTGTACAACGGAGCGAACGATAACGCGAGCGGGGTGGCGGGCGTGATCGAAAGTGCCCGTCTGATTGGGCAGTTGCCGACGGCTCCGAAGCGGAGCATCATGTTCGTTGCCTTCTTTGGCGAGGAACGCGGCCTGCTTGGCAGCCGTTACTTCGTACGGCATCCAGTGGCGCCGCTATCCAAGATGGTGGCCAATATCAACCTCGAGCAAATCGGCAGGACAGACTCCAGCGAAGGCCCAAACGTGGGACAGGTGAACCTGACTGGGTATCATTTCTCGACCATTCACAAGCACATCGAAGCGGCTGGCAAGGCGACGGAACTGAAGATTGTGAAGCATGAGCAGTTCAGCGACCCCTACTTCAATGCGAGCGACAATGCGGCGTTTGCTCCGGTGGGGGTTCCTTCGACCACTATGAGCGTGACCTATGCTTTCCCCGACTATCACCAGCTTGGGGATGAATGGGAGAAGATCGACTATGTGAACATGGCCAAGGTGACGCGGGCGATTGCCCAGGGGACCTTCTTCGCTGCGGATGCTGCCGAGCGGATCAGTTGGAATGCGGATGAGCCGAAAACGAAGGCTTATCGCGAGGCGGCGGAAAAGCTCCTCCAGACTAAGTAAGCAGCGGGTAGCAGCAGCAGCCAGGGCCAGTAGCTTCTGGAGGTAGAAACTTCACTGGCGGCCAAAAGGTCAGAGCGAAGATTGGCCATCGGCAGTTTGTCGAGGCCGGAGACGGGCAG
>JBKJUN010000367.1:0-1980 GCA_046590555.1 Bryobacter sp.
CCCAGGCTGAAGACAACAGACACAAGCCAAGCGAAATCAATCGAAAATTCATAAGCTCACCGCGCATCTATTATCATCCTACATAGTAGATTTCATGCGATATCCTATACTGGCTGCGACCCTGCTGTCGACCTTAACCCTTTGCCTCGCGCAAGATTCCCCAGACTCCGTCCTTCCCACCACGAAGCAATTCCGCAAAACTGTGGTTAGCTCTGGCCTTGCCGGCCCATGGGAAATCACTTGGGGCCCCGACAGCATGATCTGGACTACAGAACGCACCGGCAAACGGGTCACTCGCGTCGACCCCGCTACGGGCAAGCGCAGCGTCGCCGTCACGATCGATGAAGTTTCAGCCCCCGGCGGTCAGGACGGTCTCCTTGGCATGGCGCTCCATCCGGAGCTCCTCAAAGGCACGGGCAACGACTACGTCTATGTCGGCTACACCTACGTCGACAAAACTCTTCCGCCAGATCCCACCATTGCCGACCCCAACAGCCGCTACCGCAGTCTCTACGGCAAGATCGTACGCTATAGCTACAACGCTGCCACCGGCACGCTATCGAGCCCGCAGAACGTAATCACTGGCCTCCCCGCCGGCAACGACCACAACGCAGGTCGACTTAAATTCGGCCCGGACAAAAAGCTCTACTTCAGCATCGGCGATCAGGGCAACAATCAGCTCGGCAATGTCTGTCTTGTCGTGCAGTCCCAGCGCCTTCCCACTCAAAAAGAGCTCGACGCCAAAGACTACTTTGCCTACCAGGGCAAAGTTTTGCGCCTCAATCTCGACGGCTCGATCCCCAACGACAACCCCAGGATCGAAGGCATTGTCAGCCACGTCTACACACTTGGCCATCGGAATCCACAAGGGCTAGACTTCGGCCCCGACGGCACACTCTACGAATCGGAACAAGGTCCCAAGACCGACGACGAGGTCAACATCCTCAAGGCGGGCGGCAATTACGGCTGGCCTAACGTAGTTGGCTTTCGCGACAACAAGGCCTACGAATTCGCCCGCTGGGCTGAAGCAAAGACGCCTTGCTCACAGCTCAAATTCAGCGATCTCGCTATCCACCCCTCTGTGCCACGAGAACCCGAAACTGCCTTCAAGAAACCCATGGTCGACCCTCTCGCCACTCTTTTTACGGTTGAAACCGGCTATAACTTCGCCAACCCAGCCTGCAAGGGTGTCGACTACATTTGCTGGCCCACCACTGCGGTCTCAAGTGTTGAGCATTACCAGTCCAAGGGAATACCCGGCTGGGATCGTGTCCTGTTTGTGACAACTCTCAAGCGTGGCTCTCTCTACATCGTCCCGCTCAAAGCCGACGGAAAGTCCGCCTCAGGCAAGCTTTCCAGATATTTCAAGTCGGAAAATCGTTTCCGAGACACGGCCGTTAGCCCTGATGGCAAGACTATTTACATTGCGACAGACCCCGGCGGGCTGGCTGAATCCAGCACCGGCGGAGTCACCCGCAGAATGCAGGATTCTGGCGCGATCCTTGCCTTCACCTACACTGGCGAAGGCTCTGGCGGAATCACCGAATACCCCAGCCTGGTCAGCAAAGCGAACGCAGACTCGCAAGACAAGACGGCTCCCATCGTAACGGGAGGCATGTCCCCGCAATTCACTGCTGCCCAAGCCGCAACGGGCAAAACAGATTACAACGCCAACTGCGCCGTCTGCCATGGCAGCACTCTCACCAATGGAACCTTTGGCACCCCCCTCGGCGGCCAATACTTTAAAGCCAACTGGGGCAGCCGTTCGGTCAAAGCCCTCTACGACAGGTCCCAGAAGACGATGCCTCCGGCCGAACCCGGTACGCTCCCGGCGGAGACCTACACCAACATCCTCACCTACATCCTCGAGTCCAACGGCTTCAAGCCCGGCAACACGCCCCTCTCAGCCGGCGGCGACGCCCTCGAGAAGATGACTATCAAATAGCCGCAGCGGCGGCTTGCTGATATAAGATCGTCAAC
>JBKJUN010000546.1:0-7174 GCA_046590555.1 Bryobacter sp.
ACTGGCTTGTGCGGTGAGGCGGAGCCGATGGGAGAAGACCGGGGCGGCGAGTTGCTTGATGTCGACGGCCGTGACTTTCTCATCCCCGACGACATCAAGCAACTCGCCGCCCCGGTCTTCTCCCATCGGCTCCGCCTCACCGCACAAGCCAGTTTTGGCCAGCGCCATTCAGAATCCACCAAACGCGTCATCGCACAAATTCTCGATGTCGCCGAAGTCCCCCTGTAACCATAATCCCACCCGCAAGCGTTAACGTAGGGACATTCTATGGAACGCAAAAAAGCAAGCGACTTTCCCCAAGAGCTACTCAACCTCTTTGACAAATATGTACACGGCGATATTGAGCGTCGCGACTTCCTCGAAGGCGCTAAGCGCTTCGCCGTCGGCGGCGTAACCGTAGCCGCGCTTTACGAAAGCCTCAAGCCCAACTACGCCTGGGCACAACAAGTTCCCAAAGACGACCCGCGCATCAAAGCCGACATCGTCACTATTGAATCCCCTCTCGGTAACGGCAACATCAAAGGCGTCTTTGCCCGTCCTGCCAAGATCACCGGCAAGCTCCCCACCGTGATCGTGATCCACGAAAATCGCGGCCTCAACCCTTACATCGAAGACGTCGCCCGCCGCTTCGCCGCAGCCAACTTTATCGCCTTCGCTCCAGACGGCCTCACCAGCGCCGGCGGCTATCCGGGTGACGACGAAAAGGGTGGCAAGCTCTTCCAGGGCGTCGACAAACCAAAGATGACCGAAGACTTTATTGCTGTGGCCAAATGGCTCAAGTCCCACAAGAATGGCAACGGCAAATTAGGCTCAGTCGGATTCTGTTTTGGCGGTGGCCTTACCAACACTCTGGCCGTACGACTTGGCGCTGATCTCAACGCGGGTGCTCCCTTCTACGGGGGCCAGCCCAAAGCCGAAGACGTCCCGAAGATTAAAGCCCCGCTCATGCTCCACTACGCTGGCAACGACGCACGGGTAAACGGCGGTTGGCCTCCCTACGAAGAAGCGCTCAAGGCCAACAATCTCACTTACACCGCCTACATCTACGAAGGCACCAACCACGGCTTTCACAACGACACCACCCCGCGGTACGACGAGGCCGCCGCCAAGCTCGCCTGGCAGCGCACACTCGAACATTTCAATAAATACCTAAGAGCTTAAATCCGGTGCGCCTTTAAAGTTTGCAGTTGCAGTCCAGTCACCTGACCGGACTGCAACTGTAAGGCAATTTGGGTCCACGGCGAACCGCTGGGGTTGAAAATGAACCCGCCCGCATGAGAGCAATCCTTGCTCCATCTCTCCGCAATTCCAACTTGTCTCCGTCAAACTCGAAGAAGCCAAACCTGTAGCGCATCATGAGAGGTGCTACAGGCCTGGCTCTAATTGTTTTCTTCGAGTCCACTCTGCCATGTGCGATTTTTCACCGGTGCAAGAATCTCCTGCACTCCGGCCAATACCTCCGGGTCGATCTGGTAGTCGAGGGAACCAAGGCAAGTCATCACTTCCGCCTCGCTCTTCATCCCGCATAGCACGCTATGAATCCGCGTCTCTTGCAAGCTGAAAGCCACTGCCAACTGAGCTATATCTACACCCTTGGAGGTGCAGAACAAAGCCGCTTCAGCACATTTCTGCTTCAACTCATCATCGGCCGGATGCCACGGCAAGGGCCCTTGAGGCGTAAGCAAACCCATCGCCAGCGGTGCCCCAAAAATCAGCCCCATCTTCTGCTTCCCAACCCACGGCAACAGGCGGGTCAGCGATGTATCGTTTAACCCGTAATGGCAGTAGCTCAAAATCACGTCCAGCTCAAAGCGTGGAATCACCATTTCAAAGATCTTTAGCGGCAAGCCGCTCACACCTAAAAATCGCAGCTTCCCCGCCTGCTTCAGCTTCGCCACAGCCGGCAGTGTCTCTTCAATTACTGGTTCAATTTCAACAAACTCGATATCGTGACAAATCATGATGTCAACGTAATCCAGCCCCAACCGAGCCAGGCTCTCATCGACACTGCTGACCACCCGTTCCGGTGAGAAATCAAACGAAGCGACGTCATAGCGCCCCAGCTTGGTCGAAATGATGTACTTGTCCCGAGGCACCGTCTTCAGCACCTGCCCCAGAATCGTTTCGGCGCGAGTCACCCCATAGTACGGAGCCACATCGACGTAATTGACGCCATGATCAAGCGCAACATGAAAAGCACGTGTCGCCGCTGCCAAATCCATTGGCCCGAAATTACCGCCCATTACGGCTCCGCCAAAGCTGAGCGCGCTTAGTTCAAGGCCGGTTTTACCGAGCGTTCTATATTGCATCAATCCTCACTAACTTACTTAGCCAAACTCGACCATCCCCTCCGGTTCAAGTCCCGGTAAATCCACCATCCGCTCAATACCCCAAGCGCCAGATAACCAAGGCCCTCCAGCGTGTGCCCAAACAACAGTTTGCCCGTCCCAAACAACGTCCCGTAAATCAATACGCAACCGGTAAGCCAGCACCCAATATTAGCCCATCCGTCCGAATCAGGTACGACATCCTTCATCCTGTCTGCCACCGGCCCCCAACCAAAGCGCGAAGGATGCGTTTTGCGGTAGAACGACTCGAGCACCGCATCCGGCTCTGGCGGCGTCAGCAAAGTGACCGCAAGCCACATTGCCGTCGTGATTCCAACCGTGATCAGCATGATGTAGGCAAACTCGCGAGGCTGATCGCTATCCATCTTGAAAACGGTCTGCAACGCCACGCTCACTACAAATGCCGTCGCCATCGCACTCACCTCGCTCCACGCATTGATCCGCCACCAATACCATCGCAAGAGCAGCACTCCACCAGTTCCTGCGCCAGTTACGATCAACAACTTCCACGCCCCGGTAATCGAATCCATGTTGAAGGTCACTACCGCCGACATCAACGTCAGAAAAACTGTCGCCAACTGTGACACACGAACCAATTCCTTCTCTCCGGCTCCTGGCCGCCAAAACCTGCGGTAGAAATCGTTCACCAGATAACTCGCACCCCAGTTCAGGTTTGTAGCGATCGTCGACATATAAGCAGCCAGGAATCCAGCCAGCATCAAACCTCGCAATTGCGGAGGCAAGTGATCCATCATCACGCGGATATAGCCCGTCTCCGGGTCCTGTAAATCTGGATACAGCACCAGCGCCGCCAGTGCCGTCAGCACCCACGGCCAGGGGCGCAACGAATAATGCGCCACTTGAAACCACAGCGTCGCAATCAGGCTATGCTTCTCGTCCTTGGCGCTCAACATACGTTGCGCCACAAAGCCACCGCCACCAGGCTCAGCACCCGGATACCAGGTACTCCACCACGTCACTCCGATATAGACAAAGAAAGTAATCATCGGCATCCAGACGCTATCGAGGTCTGGAACAAAATTGAGCACACTGCCCGCCCCACCCTCGGCGATTCCACGGGTCGCATCAAGAGCTCGAAGCTTCCCAATCAACGCATCCATTCCACCCGCTGCCCCCACGGCCGAGAATGCCAGTACAATTACCATCGTCATCTTGATAAGGAACTGCATCGCGTCAGTTACAAGCACTCCCCAAAGCCCGCTCAGGGTCGAGATCAGCGCAGTAATTGCAATTAATCCCAACACAAGACCCAGTGCAGTGAGCTTGTCCACGCCTAAAACCATGCTCAGAATCTTCACCATTGCCAGATTCACCCAACCCAACACAATGCAATTAATCGGTATCCCAAAATACAAAGCCCGAAACCCACGCAGAAACGCAGCCGGCTTGCCGCTATATCGAATTTCAGAAAACTCAATATCGGTTGTCACTCCACTCCGCCGCCAAAGCCGCGCATACAAAAACACGGTCAGCATCCCGCTTGCCACCATGTTCCACCACAGCCAGTTGCCGGCAATTCCACCTTTGAACACCAGCCCCGTCACGGCCAGCGGCGTATCGGCGGCAAACGTCGTCGCCACCATGCTGGTGCCTGCCAGCCACCACGGCACATTACGCCCACCAAGAAAGAACTCGTCCACACTCTTTCCGGCCCTGCTCCTGTAGTAAAATCCAATCCCCAAATTGAGAGCAAAGTAGAGGGCAACAAATACCCAGTCGAGCATAGTCAATTGCATAGCGGTTCTGCTAGTTTATAGCTGTCGTGTTGCTGCGTCGCTTTTTTCTCGTTGCCTTCGCTCCCATACCCACAAAGGGCTTTTCTGGAAAGATCCTGGCAGCCTCCTATGACCTCCACATTCGCCGTACAATAATTTTCTTTGAGTCCATCGAGGGCCAGATGTCAGCCCAATACGACCATGACTCCTCTCGCGTCTCCCGCCCCGTCCCATCTGTCGTAGTTGTACCTCCTCAAACGAAACCCAAAGTCACCATGCGACTTGAAGGCCAATTATTGCAGGCTCACGATTCCCGCCGCAAAATCACAACTCTGATGAGCGTCCCAATCCTCTCTAAAATCGAGATTGCATATCCCTCACCATTCCATCCTGATTTGACGGCCATTTGGTCCATCGACAATCGGCTTTTTTATACCAATAACGATTACCGCAACGTTTACCTCTTACCGCCCAAGATGCGAGAGCCTTGGGAGAAGCCACGGATTCTCATTTGATTTCTCGCCAATTACAAATAAAAATTGATAGACTTACTGGATATGTTTTGGCAGAATCTCAGGTTTGCCTGGCGATCTCTCCGTTCCAGTCCTGGCTTCGCCACTGCTGCGATCCTTGCTCTGGCCATTGCCATTGGTCTGAACACGGCCATGTTTTCTGTCGTCGATGGAATCCTGCTCAAGCCCCTCCCATTCAAAAACCCAGACCAACTTTTTGCCCTTCGTGAGAATGTACTCAAACCCACCGGTTCAACTCTATACTTCCTTTCAGCCGGAAACCTCTTTGACTATCGCGAACAGTCCAAAACAGCTGATGTCGTTGCCTACCTCCCAAATAGTGCGTTTTCCCTGATCCTTCCAAACGCCGACCCGGAGCGCTACAAGGGCGTTCAGGTGACTGAGGGCTGGTTCCGGTTCTATGGTGCCCCCATCATTCGTGGCCGTGATTTTAATTCCGAAGATCACAAGGTGGGCCAGGATGAGGCCATCATCCTTTCCAGCGGCCTTTGGGCCGATCGCTTTGCCTCCGATAATTCCATCATTGGCCGCCAAATCAATTTGAATGGACGCCCTCGAAAAGTCGTCGGCATTGTCGATGCTGCATTTGAATTTCCTGCCAAGCACAAAATCTATGCGCCCCTGGCTCTTACCGCATCCGATAAAACCCTTCGCAACTTCCACCGCTTTTATGCTCAAGGACGTATTCGGCATGGCTTCACCATCTCTCAGGCCCGTGCTGAATTTGCCAGCATCCTCTCCAATCTCTGCCAACAATATCCAGAATTCAATCAAAATAAGACTCTTTATCTGGAGCCACTTGCTGAAGATCTCACCGGCAAAGTGCGGCCTGCACTGGTCGTCCTCATCGGTGCCGTTGCCTTTGTTCTCGCCATCGCTTGCGCAAACGTTGCCAATCTGATTCTCGCCCGCGGAGCCGTTCGTAAGTCAGAACTGGCCGTCCGGGCTTCCCTCGGAGCAACCCGCTTGAATCTGGTTGGTCAGCTCCTCACCGAAAGTCTCCTCCTCTCTTTTCTTGGGGGCCTGCTTGGGCTCGTCCTCGCCTTTGTTGCCTTCTTTGCTTTCAAGCTTTACGCCCCACAAAACCTCCCGCGTCTCGACCAGGTGGCTATCGATTTCCGTGTAATTGCCTACAACCTTGTTGCCGTTGTGCTCACTGGCCTCCTCTTCGGCCTGGTACCCGCCCTCCGGCTTTCCCGTGTTGACCTTCACACCACGCTCAAAGACAAGTCTCGAGGTGGTTCCTCTCGCACCCAATTCCGCAACCTTCTGGTTGTCGCGCAGGTAGCTGCCGCCCTTATGCTGATGACCGGTGCCGGCCTCTTAATTCGTAGCCTTTACCAGCTCTCTCAGGTCGACCTTGGCTTCAAGCCGGATCACCTTCTCACCATGCGTGTCACCCCTCTGCCAGTCAAGTACGACAATGACATCCTTCGCCAGGTTCAACTCGGTCAGGCTATCCTCCGCAACCTATCCACTGTCCCCGGCATTAGATCAGCCGCTATTTCCACCAGCATCCCATTTCAAGAAAATCCACGTTACATCATGCACGTAGAAGGGGGCCCCCCAGTCACTACCGCCACCGCATCCATCATGGATTATTTCGCGGTCAGTCCGGCCTATTTCGACACGATGCAAATTCCCATCGTCACCGGTCGAGCTTTTACCGAAGCCGATGGTATCGGTGCGCCTCAGGTTGTCGTTGTGAACGAAGCTTTTGTTAAGACACATTTCCCGGATGGCCGCATCAACAGGCGCATGGAGATTGGCCTCGGCAACCCGCCTGAATGGCGTCAGATTGTCGGCGTAGCCAAAGACGTGAAGACCTTGGGTGTTGACTCAAAAATTCGTGTTCAGGTCTACGCCCCTTATTTCCATTCGCCCAGCATCATCCAGTCCAAAGCCACCACTTTCACCGTCATCGTCCGTTCCGAAGGCGAGCCTGCATTGCTTGCCCTGCCTGTCCGTCAGAAGATCCTTGAGGTCGATTCCTCTCAGCCTGTCTGGGATATCCAGACTATGGCCACATCCATAAGCGATTCTCTGTCGCGAGAAAAATTTACCCTCTTCCTGATGGCTCTTTTTGCCGGCGTCGCCTTTCTACTTGCGATCATCGGTCTCAGCGGAGTCATGTCCTATACGGTCTCTCAACGTACCCGCGAAATTGGGATCCGCCTCGCCATTGGTGCCCAACCGGGCGAAGTCCTCTGGATGATCCTCAGGCATGCTCTTTTGCTGGTCACTGCAGGCATCTTAGGCGGCCTGGTTGGCTCGAGCATTATTGCTCACTCACTGTCGAATCTGCTCTTCAATGTAAGTCCCACAGACCCGGTTACCTTCCTTGCCATCACCCTGATCTTCCTGCTCACTGCCGCCATCTCTGGCCTCATCCCTGCTTTTCGAGCAGCCAAAATCGACCCGGCCATCACCCTGCGCGCCGATTAAATGTAAGCGACAGAGCAAACCCATCTTGAAGGAACTGGCCAAAACTGCTTGAGTGGAAGAATGAGCAAGCAGCGAGAGCAATTGGATCGAGGGACGGAGTTGGTGGAGGCCT
>JBKJUN010000757.1:0-4064 GCA_046590555.1 Bryobacter sp.
AAGGCACTACTCAAGAAGGTGACTCAATGAAACGCCGAACCCTGCTATTTGCTCCTGCTTTCCTCAGAGCTCAAAGTTCAAGACCGGTAATCACTCATGGCACCCAGTCGGGCGATCCGGCTGCTGATTCCGTCCTACTTTGGACTCGAGCCGACCGTCCCTCACGGATGCTCATCGAAGTAGCCGGCGACGAAAAGTTCAACAAGATCCTCCAGCGCGTGCGCGGGCCACATCTCTTGCCTTCGACCGACTTCACTGGCAGCCACGTCGTCACAGGTCTCCCTGCCGGTGCCGATCTTCATTACCGCATCACGCTGCAGGACCTCAAAGAAGGCCGCGCACTGAGCGAAGCTGCAGTCGGTCATTTCAAGACCGCCCCCTCAACTCCGCGCAACATTCGCTTCCTCTGGAGCGGTGACATGGTCGGCCAGGGCTACGGCATCAATCCCGATCTTGGCGGCATCAAGATCTTCAGCGAGATGCTCTCGCGCCAGCCGGATTTCTTCCTGCACTCAGGCGACACCATTTACGCCGACGGGCCTTGCCCTGCTTCGTGGCAACCGCCCGAAGGGGGCACCTGGCGCAACGTCGTCACCGAGGCCAAGAGCAAGCCCGCAACAACGCTTGACGACTTCCGTGGCTGCTATCAATACAACATGCTCGATGAGCATGTGAAACGTTTCAACTCCCAAGTCGCTCAAGTCTGGCAATGGGACGATCATGAAGTGCAAAACAACTGGTCACCCGGCAGACCGGGCGACCTGATGATCGCTAGCGCAGGGCAAGCCTTCCGTGAATATGCGCCCATGCGCAGGAATCCAATCGAAGCTGAACGGGTCTACCGCAAAATCTCCTACGGCCCACTCCTTGATGTGTTCATGCTCGACATGCGTTCCTACCGCGCCGCCAACAATCCGAACCGCCAGCGTGTAGAGGGCCCCGAGACTGAGTTCCTGGGTGACGAACAGCGCACATGGCTCAAGCGCGAACTGAAGGCATCAAAGGCCGACTGGAAAGTGATTGCTGCCGACATGCCCCTCGGTATCATCGTCTCCGACGGGCCGAACTTCGAAAACCAGGCCAATGGCGATGGTCCGCCGCTGGGGCGTGAGCTCGAATTCTCCGACCTGCTCTCTTACATGAAGAGCGAGAAGATCCGCAACACCGTCTGGCTCACTGCCGACGTCCACTACACAGCCGCGCATTACTATAATCCAGCCAAAGCCAAGTTCAACGACTTTGATCCCTTCTGGGAATTCATCAGCGGCCCCCTCAACGCCGGCACCTTCGGCCCCGGCCAAACAGACCCAACCTTCGGTATCGAGGTTGCCTACTTCAAAGCTCCAGAGAAGGGCAAGTTCAACCTCTCCCCCGCCCAAGGGATGCAGTTCTTCGGCGAAGTCGAGATCGATGCCAAGACTCGCGCTCTCACTGTCACCTTGCGTGACCTGAAAGGGACAGGCCTCTACTCAAAGAGGCTGGACCGCATCACATGAACCGCCTCCTCGTTCTACTCTGCCTCGTTGCCACTCTTGGTGCGCAACAAAAAAGACCCAAAATTGCCTTGGTCATTGAAGGTGGAGCGGCACTTGGCTTCGCCCACGTTGGCGTGCTCGAATGGCTCGAAGCCAATCGAATTCCCATCGACATGGTCGCTGGGGCAAGCATGGGCGGCCTGATTGGTGGTCTCTATTCTGCAGGATATACGCCTGCTGAAATTCGAAAAATCGCAAACGAAGCCGATTGGACTGCTCTTCTTGGAGGCGAGACCAAGTTTCGTGAGCTAGCCTACCGCCGGAAAGAAGACCGGCTTGCCTTTCCGAACCGCATTGAACTTGGCGTCAGCAAGGGCGGCCTTCAACTTCCGGCGGGCTTCAATGAAGGACATGAGATTGGCCTGATGTTGAGCCGCCTGACGCTCGGCTATCCGTCGCTCAAGAGCTTTGACGAGATGCCTACGCCGTTTCGGTGCGTTTCGGTCGACCTGGTGAGTGGAAAGAACAAGGTTTGGAACAGCGGGTTGTTGAACGAGGCACTGCGCAGCACGATGTCGATTCCGGCCATGTTTTCGCCGGTCCGCAAGGGTGGCGGAATCTATGTCGATGGCGGGCTGCTCGATAACCTTCCAGTGGAGGTGGCCAGGCAAATGGGTGCCGACATTGCAATTGCTGTCCACTTGAGCAAAGGGCCGGTAGACCCCAAAACAATCGGTAGTCTGGTCGAAGTATTAAGCCGCAGCATTAGCGTCGTAATTGGCGCGTCGGAAATGCGCACGATCGCCCAAGCCGATGTAGTCCTTGTCGCCGATCTGGCCAAGTACAGCATCACCGACTATGCGAAGAATGCCGAGATCGTTGAGGTCGGCAAACAGGCAGCCGAAGCCAAAGCCAATCTCTTGAGACGATTTGCACTGGAAGCAAAGGAATACGAAGACTTCCAGCGAGTGCGTTCGTCGCGGATCCGCAAGATCCCAATGGACGCTCCGAAGTTCATCTCGGTATTGGGGGCTGATACGCATACGGCCGAGTCAGTCCGGGAACGCCTTGTTGCTTTGGTAGATCAAAAGGTGAGCCCGGCCAAATTCGAAGCTGAGCTCACTAATATAGTCGGCCTCGGCCGCTTTGCAAGTCTTGGATATCAGCAGTCGATCAAGGACGGACAATCCGGGCTTGAAGTGACCGCGACGCCGAAGCCCGGCGGGCCCGTTTTTCTAACGCCTGGCGTCGAGATCAATGGTATTGATGCAACCGATACCCGCTTTGCCATAGGGGGTCGAATCACCTGGCTCGATCTCTGGGGCTTCCGCAGTGAGTTGCGCAGTGACGTATGGTTTGGATCTCGCTTCGGCGCATCGAGTGAGTTTTACAAGCCATTCCGGCCGAACAGCCGATTCTTCATTGCGCCACGCGTCTATGTGGAGAGCAACCCATTCGACTTTTATTTGTCAGGGGCTCCGATTTCTAGTTATCGATTGCGTCAACAGGGGGCGGCGATAGACACCGGAATTACGATCAATCGCTTTTCGGAATTGAGGTTAGGCTATCAATTCAATTGGTACAAGGCAAACCAGCGCATCGGGCTTCCGATCCCGCAATTGACCACCCTTGGCTTCCGTCGCGACGCTCTTGTCCTGCGCTATGCCTATGAGGGGCAGGACGAAGCGATTGTGGCTCGGCGCGGAGTGCGGATTCGGGCTCGGTCGGAATACTATCCTGCCTATGGATCCAGCCTGGGCGAACTCAATACTATTTTTGCGCTGCCTGTCTCGAAGCAGAATTCACTGATTGCCGGCTTCGCTGGTGGCAGTGTGGTTGGGCCGTTGTCATCAAGCCTTCTGACTTTCACCCTCGGAGGCCCGCAGAGACTTGGCGCATATGGGATCAACGAGATCCTTGCCCGCAATTATGCGATTGGCACTATCGGCATCCTGCATGAGGTTAAGAGTCAGCCATCCTTGTTGGGTAGCAAGGTATTCCTCACCGGCTTCGTGCAAGGGGCACGCACATACGATCTCTTCCGTGATCTGCGCTACCCGGTCAACGTCACTGGTTCGATTGTTTTGCGAACGCTCTTTGGTCCGCTCTTTCTAGGCGGCAGCGTCGGGGACCGCGGACACCGCAAGTGGTTCTTCGGAGTAGGGAGGCTGTTCTGAGACTCGCCACATCCGGACGCTACATCGTCGAGGCCGCTACTGGCAAGCCACTGCTTTTGAGGGGCGTCAACATCAGCGGCATGGAGTACTCGCACCTGCCCTACGCTGGGATGAATCCGGATGAATTAAAGCTAGTCGTAGAGGGTTGGAACTGCGACATTGTCCGGATCCCCTTTGTACAGTCCCGGGTCGCCGATCCTGGCTACGTTGACGAGTTGAGGCAGATCGTGAGCTGGCTTTGGCAATTGGGTTCGTTTGCGATTCTAGATTTGCAATGGTTGACCCCAGAAAGCGGAGTTTCACCCGAGCCGGACCTAGGCTCGATCGTCTGCTGGGATACCCTTGCCAGGTCCTTCGACGACCAGCCACACGTAATCTTTGATCTGCTGAACGAACCGCACGACATCCCTGT
>JBKJUN010001032.1:0-14708 GCA_046590555.1 Bryobacter sp.
TGGCTACACATGTAGAACTGTTGGGTGCTCGCAGCATTGCTGCGGATCGTGCCGAGAGTATTCCGTGGACGGTCTGGTGCATGGCACGATCCGCAGCAATGCTGCGAGCACCCAACATTTCTACATGTGTAGCCACAACAAACTCCTGTCTACTTCGGCAAAGAAATATGAGCCAGCATCTTCTCAACGTATTTCGCGATCACGTCGGTTTCCAGATTTACTTTATCGCCCACCGCACGCCGCCGCAGGTTCGTATGCGTCCACGTATGCGGAATGATCGTCACACCCACCCGCCGGCCTTCAACCTGCGCCACCGTCAAACTGATCCCGTCAATCGCAATCGAGCCTTTGAAGACCAGATACCGCTCCAGCTCCACCGGCAACTCAATCGTCAGCCACCAGTTCCCCTCGCCCAGTTTCTTAAGCTCAACAATCGTACCCACACCGTCCACATGCCCCTGCAAAATATGCCCACCAAGCCGCGTAGTCGGCAACAAAGACCGCTCCAGATTCACCAGATCCCCAGCCTTCAAACTAGATAACCCCGTCCGGGCCAAAGTCTCCGGAGCAAGATCCGCAGAAAAAGCCCCGCCCACAAGCTCAAGCGCAGTAAGACAAACTCCATTCACACAAATGGAATCGCCATCATGCGCATCACCAGTCAACGCCGGAGCATGAATCCGCAACCGCGCCCCCGTCGCCTGCGGCGTAAACGAAACAACTTCACCCAGACCTTCAATCAATCCAGTAAACATCTAATCCTTCTTAAGCCACGCCTCAACAGCAAATTCTTCCGGTGTCACCGGATGCAGCTTTACATCCTTAAGCAGAATCGCATCCGCCCGGCGCCGTCTACCCAGGCCACCGGCAATCGGCAAGCTCTGCATTCCGCCCAGAATCTTCGGCGCATAGTAGAAAAACACTTTGTCCACCACTTCGCTATCCAGCGCGCCCCAGTTCACCTTGCTCCCAGCCTCGATCATGGCCGAGAGATAGCGCCGACGGCCAAGCTCCTGAATTAGCAACTCGAGACTCACACGCCCAGTCTCGGAATCAAACACCATCACTTCGACACCCTTATCCTCCAGCGCCTTCCGGCGAGCCGGAGAAGCCGCCGTGGTCGTTGCAACCATCACATCGTTTTTAGCAGTCGTCACCATCCGCGAAACCAGCGGCAACCGTAACTGCGAATCCAGCACCACACGCAACAATGGCCGCGACCGATCCACCCCAGTACGATCCGTCAACAGGCAATCATCCGCCAGCACCGTACCAATACCCGTGATCATCACATCGCTCCAGTGCCGGATACTCTGCACATGCCGCCGTGCCGATTCACTCGTAATCCAACCCTCGTTGTCCTCAGGCGCAGCAATCTTCCCATCCAGCGTCACCGCACTCTTCAGCGTCACCAACGGCCGCTGTGTGCGCATGTAGTGCGTAAACGGCTCGTTGATCCTCGCTGCCTCTACCTGCGCAATGTGATCCATTTCGACACTAATCCCGACCGCACGAAGCTTGTGCATGCCTTCACCCGACACCATCGGGTTAGGGTCCTGCATCGCCACAAACACGTGCTTCACTCCAGCAGCGATCAACGCATCCGCACAAGGCCCCGTTCGCCCGTGATAGCTGCAAGGCTCAAGCGTCACATAGACATCGGCATCCTTGGCTGCCTCGCCTGCCTGCGCCAGGGCCACTACTTCTGCGTGATCTTTGTTCGCATAGATGTGAGCCCCACGCCCAACCACCTCGCCATCACGCACGATCACACAGCCCACGCTAGGGTTGGGGCTAGTCTGTCCCATCCGCGCACGCGCCAGATCCATCGCCTCGCGCATGTACGGGTTCAGTACTTCAATGCGCTCAATTGTCGAATAGGGATGCAACAAATTTATCCGCCTCAAATGGAATCAAATCATCAATCTGCTCACCGACCCCAACAAACCGGATCGGCAAATTCATCTCTCGTGCAATCGCAACCACAACACCGCCCTTGGCCGTGCCATCCAGTTTCGTCAGCACAATCCCGGTCACGCCCGCGCTCTCGGTAAACTTCTTGGCCTGCTCAAGACCATTCTGCCCCGTCGTCGCATCCAGCACCAGCCAAACCTCATGCGGAGCGTCGGGAATCAACCGCCGTGCCGTCCGCGTCATCTTCTCAAGCTCCGCCATCAGATGAGCCTTGTTGTGCAGCCGCCCTGCCGTATCCACCAACACCAGCGTCGAAGACCGTGCCTGTGCCGCAGCCAAAGCATCAAACAACACCGCACTCGGGTCCGCTCCGGTCTGCTGCCGGATCATTTCCACATCGCTGCGCTTGGCCCAAATCTCAAGCTGCTCAATCGCCGCCGCACGAAACGTATCGGCCGCGCAAATCAGCACACTCTGGCCATCACCCTTAAACCGGTTCGCCAACTTCCCGATCGTTGTTGTCTTCCCCACCCCGTTTACGCCAACAATCATCACCACCGTCGGCGGCGTCCCCGCCCATTTCATCGGCTTCTCATTGGCTTCCAAAATATCCAGCAATTGCTGGCGAATCATCACCCGCAGTTCCCCCGCATCCGACAACTGCTGACGCTCCACCCGTTGCCGGATGCTGTCCAAAATCTCGGTCGCGGTGCGCACACCAATATCAGAACCGATCAGCGCATACTCGAGTTCTTCGAGCAAATCGGGATCAATTTCCTTGCGGCCATGTATCAGATTGTCAAGAGATCCAACCAGGCCGCTACGCGTTTTTTGGATGCCTTGCTTGAGGCGGTCCAGTAGGCTGCTCATGTGTAGGTAAACAACCAGTGTAACCGTCCCTTCGCTGGCTTAGAATAGAAGTTTGATCCCAAGCGAAGTCTCAACTACCAGCGATTACACCGTCCGCGACCAGCAACGCATGTCGCGGGCCGTCAATTATTTCGAGTGGCAGGCCCGTCTGGCCATGGCCCCACTCGGCCAGCGCATCGTCGAAGTCGGCTGCGGTATCGGCAACTTTACCCGCATGGTCGCCGACCGTCAGCACATCATCGGTGTCGACATCGACGCCAACTGCATCACCCAGCACCAGACTCGCTTCAACCACCAGCAGAACATCCGCTCCATGGTCCTCGATGCAATGGACCCCAAATTTCGCGACCTCAAAAACGAATCACCCGATAGCGTCGTCTGCCTGAACGTCCTCGAACACATCGAAGACGACCTCGGCACCCTCAAAGCCTTCGCCTCCATCCTCCCCAAAGGCGGCAAGGCCGTCCTCATCGTCCCGGCTTTCATGGCCCTCTACGGCCCCATCGACAAATTCCTCGGCCACTACCGCCGCTACACTTGCGCTAGCTTCGCTAAAACCGCAAACGAAGCCGGCTTCCATGCCACAGAACTCCGCTACATGAACACCGTCGGCTTCTTCGGCTGGTGGGCCAATGCCAAAATCTTCCACCGCACAGAACAAAGCGAAGGTCAGATCGAACTCTTCGACAAACGCATCGTCCCCGTCCTCGAAAAGCTCGAAGGCTGGGTCACGCCGCCCTTCGGTCAAAGTGTTTTTGCCGTCCTCGAAAAGCGATAGGATCAACCCAGGACCATCGTGAAGATCTCCATCATCATCCCCGTCTACAACGAAGTAAACGTGATTCCCATGGTCCTCGACCGTGTGATGAAAGCTGCTCTTCCCGCCGGTTGTGAAAAAGAAATTATCATCGTCGACGACGGCTCAACCGACGGCACCTCAGAAATCCTCGACCGTTACCGCAACCTCGTCGCCATCCATCACTCTGTTGAAAACTTCGGCAAAGGCGCAGCCATCCGCATCGGCATCCGCAAAGCCACCGGCGACATCGTTCTCATCCAGGACGGCGACCTTGAATACGATCCCAACGACTACCTAAAAGTCCTCCAGCCCATCGTCGACGGCCACGCCACCGTCGTCTACGGCAGCCGCTTCATGGGCAACCTCGAAGGCATGAAATTCGCCAACTGGCTCGCCAACAAGATCCTCACCACCACCACCAACATCCTCTACACGTGTTCGATCACCGACGAAGCTACAGCCTACAAAGCCTTCCGCATCGACGTCCTGCGTGCCATGCGTCTCCGCTGCCTCCGTTTTGAATTCTGCCCTGAGGTCACCGCCAAGGTCCGCCGCCTTGGCCACACCATCCACGAAGTCCCCATCAAATACAACGCTCGCGGCATCCTCGAAGGCAAAAAAATCCGCTGGCAGGACGGCTTCCACGCCATGTGGACCCTCGTCAAATATCGCTTCACTCCCATGGAGCAACCAGCCACCGAACCCGCATCCAAAATTGCACAAGGCACGAGTTCGGCCGCGTGAGCCCTGCCCCCTGGACCTGGTTCCCCGACTGGTGGTTCGCCAATTTTCAAACCCTCCTCAGCCAACTAGCCGAGCCATCTTTCAACCCTGTACTCCTTGCACGTTACGCCCTGCAGGCAATCCTCACCACGCTCCCGATCGCGATAGCTGACTACCTCTTCGGCCTCGCAATCCTCCGCCTCCTAAAACTCAATCTCGTAAAGAACCTCAAACACGCCTCAGCCCTCGCACTAGGCACCGGTGCCGCCGCCCTCGGCCTTTTCCTCTTCGGCTCCTTCGGCCGTCTCACCTTCAAGGGCCTTCTCGCCTTCACCATCCTCGAAGCCATCCTTGGCCTCGCTCTCACGTGGCGAGAAATAAAATTACCACGTCTGTGCTGGTCTTACCTCTGGGCCCTCCCCGTCCTGATCATCGTCATCCCAGACCTCATGCTCCCCATCCTCGAATACGACAGCACCATGTACCACATGGCCTCCGCGCGTCACTACATGGAGCGACAAAAGATTCCCTATCACGAGGGCATCCGTTTCAACGCCCAGCCTCACATGCCTGTGATGCTCTACATGCGCCAATGGTGGCTCACCGGCGACGCAAACATCATCAAACTCGTCAACCTCGAATACCTCGCGATCCTCCTCGGCCTCTTCGCCTGGATGGCCCGCCGCTACCGCATCCCGCTCGGCCTCCTCGCCGCTGCCTCACTAGTCTTCGGCTCCCCCATCTTCGGCTATATCGCAAGACAGGAATACGCCGATCTCGCCCTCACCTCCTGGCTCACCGCCGGCCTCTGCCTGCTCTTGCGAGCCCGCACCAACAACACCCTCATCGCCGCCGGCCTCCTTCTCGGCTGTGCCGGCGCAAGCAAACTCCAGGGCCTGCTTGTTGTCGCCTGCTTCATCACGGCAGACCTCGTGATCCACCGTCGAATCAAACGCGCCTTCATTCTCGGCTCCGCCGTAGCCGCCGTCGGCATCGCCTGGTGGTTCCGTGGATGGCGCTTCACCGGCAGCCCCTTCTACCCCTTCCTTAGCGATTCCCCAGACGTAAAGGCCCTCTTCCAGGTCAACTCGAGCTACGGCGTCGGCCGCGACCTCCTCGCCTTCCTTGACACGCCCTGGAACATGATCACCGTCCCGCCCGATCGCTACGCTGACCTCTTCCGCTTCGGCCCCTCCTGTCTCATCCTGCTCGCCATCGGCGCACTGGCACTAACACTCCGCCGCACCAAAATCGATTCCGCCACCTGGGTCGCCATCCTCGGCAGTCTCCTCTTTACGGTCATCTGGTTCCGCTCCGGTCAGGTCATGCGTTACCAAGCCTGCCTCCTCCCCATCTGGGCACTGCTCCTGCTCAGCGCGCTCGCTCGCCTCAACTGGCGCAACATCGCTGTCCCCCTGCTGCTCCTCCCGCTCCTGCTCTCCACCACGCTCCTCAGCAGCAACATCATCCGCTACGGCGTCCCGCCACCAGTCACCTGGCCTGCCACACAATCCGTCCTCAAAGCAGTACTCCCCTACTACCGTGCCACTCAGGCCGCCTCAAACGTCGTCAAGAAAAACGACATGGTCTACACCTGGTTCTGTGACGACATCCGCGCCTACTCCCCCGGAAAATCCTACGGCGACTGGTTCGGCGGCTACACCTACACCTGGCTTGGCAACGTCCACACCGGCCCCAAAATCACCGACCCTGCTGCAATGATCGCCCGCCTCAAATCCACCGGCTTCCAGTACATCATCGTCGACCGTACACGCGCCAAACTCGGCGGCACCATCTACGGGGGCTCCTTCCTCGAGAGCGGTCTCGTCAAGCCTTTCGTCAAAGTCCCAGGCACGGAAACGGTCTTCGACGATGGCAGGTATGCCGTCTTTCGCTTAACCTGAATAAGTCATGAAATATTTGAGCATCGTAGCTCTTGCAACCACTGTCTTCCTGAGTTCCTGCGTAACAGAAAAAGAAAAAGCGCCAATTCTCCCCGAGGCCAAAATCGAAAAGCTCCTCCCGGACAAGGTCATGGAAGGCCAACCCTTCAACCAGCAACCCAACGGCGCATCCGCCTTGAGTGTCCTCGGCAGCAACCTCATCAAGGGTTCCCGCATCAAGCTCAACGGCATGCCCCTTGAAACCGCCTCCGGCGACGGCACCTCCCTCGCCGCTCTCGTTCCCACCGCGATGTTCTCCAAGCCCGGCTCATATGCAGTCTCGGTCGAAACTCCCGACGGCCGCCCCACCAACACCATCCAATGGATTGTCCTCCCAAAATCCGGCCCAGCCCCTGAAATCAAGTCCATCCATCCCGACACAACTCCAGCCGCTAAGGGCTTCAATGTCCAAGCCACCGGTGGCTCTGCAATGGGTGTAGCTGGTTCCAATTTCCTCCCCGGCGCAAAGATCCTCATCAACGGCAAAGAACTCGAAACCAACTTCGGCAACGTCGACGCCCTCGGCGCAATCGTTCCTCCTGCCGTCTACGCCAAGCCCGGCAAATTCAAAGTCACCATAAAGAACCCTGACGGCAAGCTCAGCGCGCCTAAGGAATTCCTCGTCACCAAATAATGGCGCGTCACCTTGAACTCGCCATAGTCACCTCCGCGCTGCTTGCTCTCCTCAGCGCCACCCTTCCTTGGATCTACGATCTGGGCCTCGAATATGACGAGGCCCACTTCCTCCCTCTAGCCCAAAAAATCGCTTACGGTGCAGAAGAAAAACTCGACCTCCCTTGGGGCTTTACCATCGCCCACCGCCCCATCCCCTTCGTCACGATGCCCTATGTCGGCACCCTCGATGCCTTCCTCTATGCCATCCCCTTCCGCCTCTTCGGCACCAGCACCCCAGTCTTCCGCTTCACCAACCTTCTACTCGCCTTCACCATCTTCCTCCTCTCCTATTGGATCGCCCGCCGCGAAGCAGGCCCTTGGGCCGCCGCGCTCACATTAGGCCTCCTTCTGGTCGACGTAGAACTAGTCCTCCATCTCCCAACCAACTTTGGGCCCTTCCTCCTGCAGCAACTTCTCGTCGTTGCTGCCATAGCCGCACTCCAACAATGGTGGCGTTCGGGCGGCGCACCGCTCTTCCTTCTAGCCAATGCCTCCCTTGCATTAGCCTTCCATGAAAAACTAACCTTCATCTGGATACTGAGTTCTCTCTCTCTAGCCATCCTTATTTTCAAATTCAAACCTACCTGGCAACAACTCAAATGGTGGTACATCCCGGTAGCCCTCCTCCTCGCGATCACGATCGTCAGCCCCATCCTCTACTTCGCCTGGGCTGCACCAGAAGTCATCCTCGGCTTTGGCAAAGCAAGCGCCAAAGCACCATCCGATTGGTCCAAACTCCTTACAGAACGCATTCATGGCTTTGACCTCATGCTCCGAGGCAACTGGACCATGGAATTCACCGTAGGCCCGCCCCCTGATGCACTCAAGCGCACTCCAGCCCTCTTAGCCCTCTTCTTCACCGGCCTCCTGGCTTCAGTCTTCACCAGGCAGCGCATGGCCCTAACCCTCTACGCCACCGCCATCGGAATCTGGCTCTGGAATCTTGCCTTCCCTGACGCAGGCCGCCTTCACCACCTTTTACTCATGGCTCCACTCTGGCAACTCGGCGCAGCCATCGCCATCATCACCACTCCAAAGCCGGTCAGGATCCTCAGCGCCTGCCTCCTGCTCGTCTCGGCATACGACGCTACCCGATGCTTCGCTCAGTACACCGCCCAGGCCAAAGAAACCGGCGGTGTCAATCACTACAGCGACATGACTGCAAGTACCAACGTCTGGCTCAAATCCCATACATCTCGAAGTCGTAACCACTTCATGGGGCATCGCACGTCCTCTATACTTTCTCTCAGGCGGCGCTGTCGATCCAGTCGAACATTACTTCGACACGCTCTCACTAACCCTCAGCCCTGAGACCATCACCCAACTCACCACCCTCATCCAAAAAGACAGACAGGTCTGGCTCGTCTCAAGCGTCATGCCCATCTACGGCGAGCAATGGCAGCGCGTTGTCACACTGGCCTCCTCCCTTAACAAGACACCGCTCAAGGTCGGCGAGTTCCCCGCCCGCAATGGCCGCCACAGCATCACCGCCTACCGCTTCGACCAACCTCAACCCACCTCAACCCATTGGCAAAAACAATCCAGCAACACAATAAACCTCCCCGCCAACTGGCAAGCCCTCCGCTTCACCCTCTCCGGCATAGCCGACAAAGAAACAGAAAGCATCACCCTCCACTGGCAAGACGCAACCGGTAAAGACCTCTACACCGATAACCGCCACCTTGGCTGGTCCCCGCACATCCACCAAAACTCAACCTTTGAATTCACAAGAAACTACTGGCCCAAGCCCTTCACCCGCCAGACAATCTCATCCGCACCACCCACCCAAGTCCGCATCGAATCCTCTCTAGTCCAAGCCAAAATCATTTCCACGGAGCTAGCCCTACCATGAAATACCTTCTCCTCTTCCTCTCCCTTAATCTCGCAGCACAGTTCGAAAAAATTGATGCCGCCGCCCGCCAGCAACTCGAAGCCCAGCACATCCCGGCCCTCTCAATTGCCTTCAGCGACGCCACAAAAACCACCCATCAACTCCACCTTGGCACCGCCACCCCACTAACCCAATACCGTGCCGGCTCCATCACCAAACTCTTCACCGCCATCGCCATCATGCAACTGGTCGAAGCAGGCAAGCTCGATCTTGACTCCCCCATCTCCCGCTACCTCCCGGAACTGCAATTCAAATCCACCCTCCGCCAAATCGTCTCGCATCGTTCCGGCATCGTCCGCGAACCCGGCCAGGGCCACTACTTCGACACCAAACCAACCACCCTCAAGCAAGTCACCGCCAGCCTCAAAAACACTCAACTCGTCTACGAACCGGGCACAGTCACCAAATACTCAAACGCCGCCATCAGCCTACTCGGCGACGTCATCGAACGCACCACCGGCCTCACCTGCCAGCAGTACATCCAGCAACACATCCTCAATCCCCTAAAACTCACCCACACCTCCCTGAAGCTCAGCGAAGCCACCAATCTCCCCAAGTCCATTATGTGGACCACCGACGGCCGCGAATTCCCCGCCCCAACCTTCGACCTCGGCACCAGTTCCGCCGGCAACCTCATCACCACCACAGAAGATCTACTCATCTTCGCCCGCTGGCTCATGAGAGACGACCCATCGCCCATCCTCACCAGAAAATCCCTAAACCAAATGTGGCTCCCTCAATCCGGCGGCACCCGCTTCGGCATCGGCTTCGCACTCATACCCCCCTACATCGGCCACAGCGGAGCCGTCTACGGCCACTCCTCCATCCTTCAGCTCGACCCCAAGCTAAAGACAGCCGCAGTCGCCTTCGCCGCCAAAGATTCCCTCAACCTCAGGCCGCTGATCGACTCTTCAGTCGAAGCAATGCCACTAACTGCTTTCAAACAACTGGCCACTTACCCAACCATTCCACCCGGCTACAACTCCAAAGCCATAGGCGAATACGGTTGGGATTTCAACAAGCTCTACATCCTTGAGCACGAAGGTAAACTCCACTGCCTCATCGAATGGTTCGCACTCGTCACCCTGGAGCCGCAAGGCAACAACCGCTACCGCTTCCCGGACAATTCCATGTACGCAGGTGAAACCCTAACCCTCAAGCCAAACGGCCTCTTCGTAGGCCCGGTCTGGTTCCCCCGCCTCCCCGAGCCCAACCGCAACTTCCGTATCCAAATGCAAAAGCCTCTGGCCGAACTCAAACAAATCGCCGCCACCAGCCAAGTCCCCGCGCAACCCTCAAACCTCCGCAAGCCCGAACTAACAAACCTGCGCACTCTCTCCACCACAATCCACTTCGATATCCGCTACGCAACTTCAAACAACTTCATGGGCGCCCCCCTCTACTCACAAAAGGCCGCCTACCTCCAGCAACCAGCCGCAACGGCCGCCCTCGCTGCCCACAACGAATTAAGCAAACTAGGCTACGGCCTCCTCATCCACGACGCATACCGCCCCTGGCGCGTCACCAAGATGTTCTGGGAGGCAACCCCAATAGCCCAACGCAACTTCGTAGCAAACCCTGCCACCGGCTCCCGCCACAACCGCGGCTGCGCCGTCGACCTCTCTCTCTACGACCTGAAAACAGGCAAACCAGTAGAGATGGTCAGCGGTTTCGACGAATTCTCCGATCGCGCTTACCCCAATTACCCCGGCGGAACTTCCCGCCAGCGTTACCTCCGCGAAGTCCTGAGATCTGCGATGGAAAAACAAGGCTTCACCGTCAACGACGACGAATGGTGGCACTTCGACTTCCGCGACTGGAAGCAATACCCGGTCCTAGACCTTAGCTTCGAGCAACTCGGCTCGCGCTGAGCTTCGACTCCACCCACAACAGCACCAGCAATAAAAACACAAACAGGCTGCACCACAGCGGCACCGCCATCGCCGATCCCTCATTCGTCAAATTCGCCCAAAATCCAATAAGCGCAGGTGCCAGAAACCCGCCCAACATCCCCAACCCAAAGATCCCGTGAAACAGACTCGAATGGTACTCACGAAAACGGCTTCCAATTCGTTCCACCAGCAACGGATATACAAATGAAAAACCAATGGCCGACAACGCCAACCCAAACCCGGCCCCCCAAAAGTTCTCAGCACTCCCAAAGATCAGAACTCCCAGCCACGACATAGCCGCACTTGCCAGCAGCAATCGCCGGTGCGGATAACGCTGCAACAACGCCTGCGCCACAAACCGCCCACCCAACAAAGCTGCACAATAAAAACTCAAGAAGTACATTGCCGCCGAAGGGCTCATCCCCGCCCTCAGGATCAAATGCAGCGCCACCCATTGCAACACCGATAATTCTGCAGCGGTCTCAAAAAACAGCAATGTCGCAAACAGCACATGCATTGGGCTCTTGGATTCCCGCAAAACCTCTTTGAAGCCAAGGTCCACAATCTCAGGGTCAATAGGCATGCCCAAGCGATACAACCACGCCCCCACTCCAAACGGTGCCAGTGCAAGCAGGATAAATAACCCGTCAAACTCAGTCCAGGAATACGACAATGCTCCAAGCAGCGCCGTAAGCAATGAGCCAAGCCCCATCAGCCCCCCAGCCAGGTTCACCGTTGCAGCCGGATCTTGCTCATAAAACCGTCTCAACAACTGAAATGTAGCCGCCATGATTCCCCCCTGCGCTAGCCCCACTAGCGAGAGCGAAAGATGCCGGGCTACCTCCGGCCTCGGAGGTCCGCTAAATTCCACCATCACAATCCCCATCGCCGCAATCAACATCGAAGCCGCCAGCAAACGATGCACTCCAAAGCGCGCCAGAAAAAAACGGCTCAACCGCAGCGCAATTAAGACTCCACCCGCAAAACTCAGAAAATGAAACCCGATCGTCAAATAGGGTGGCTGTAGGTGATATCCCCACGTCGGCAACGCCGCCCCAGGGATTGCCACTAGAACCCCGATCAGAAAGAACCCAAGAAACGCCCGTCGGCTAGCTGAGGGCATCGAGGTTCCTACAGCAGAACTACTGAGCGATGTCTGTTCTGTCGTAGCCACTGCTTGATTCTAGTCTCATTCCTGTCGGCTCTTCCACTCCTGCTATTGATATCCCTCATTTTTTGCAACCACACTACAACCAGCAGACCGATTTCTTCGCTCACCACAATCTATAGCGTTCAGTCTCATTTTTCTCTTGAAAAAAAATTCGAACCGCAATATGATCCTAATATCACTGAGAAAGGAGGTGGTCCAGTCGAAATGGTAAAAAGCAGTAATTCAGACGAGACAAAGCGTGAGGTGATCGACTGCTAATGCAGGCTTGATCATGTAGAGGCTCCGACAGTGCCCGGAGCCGTTGTGACTGTGGACCGGTTGCCTCGCGCATATGGTCTTGCGAAAATCCCGCTACAGCCCAAAAGCTGTAGCGGGATTTTTCACTTCTGGATCTTTTAGTCCTTCTTCTATAAGCCGGTTCCTGTTACGGCCAAGCTTGCGCTCCGCCGCAGGCAATCATTCCTCTGGGCGACATATTACTACGCCGCTCTAGCAACCTACCCGGGAGTCCTAATGAGGCGGACCACCTCTGCTCCCCTATTTGGTCTTGCTCCATGTGGGGTTTTCCCTGCCAGGTGCGATTACTCGCCCCGCGGTGCGCTCTTACCGCACCTTTTCACCCTTACTCCCTTTGCCGAAGCTCCAGAAGCGGTACATTTTCTGTGGCACTTTCCGTCCAAACCGCTTTTAGCGATCCAGCCCGGCCGTTAGCCGGCACATTGCCCTATGGAGACCGGACTTTCCTCCAGAAAATCCTCCAATGAAGAATATTTCCAGCGATTGCCCGAAGAAGGACTACAGCGATCATACCATCCACCCGATAGCTTACTAGTACTAAGTGTGACGTCGCTCCGCTTGGCCCAAAAGACTAGATGTAATAGTCCTAGAGAATGTTTCCTCATAAACGCATGAAAATGAAGAAAATTTGGAAAATGCCTTGCTGACTATGCAATTTTGTACTAATATCAGAACTTCACGGACTATAACTTTAGTACTGTGACAAACGGAGGAAATTTTATGAAGCGCTTATTCTCAACTTTCTGCCTGCTGGTCGGAGCCTCCGTGGCTTCCTACGCAGGCACCATTACTGGCACCACTGGCACCAACCTTCTTGGCCCCAGTGCTGTCCTTATTAACTTTGACGCCCCGGCATCTTTCCCGTCGGGCTCTTTCACCTCGCTGCCTTCAGTGGCCAACTCCACTGGTGGCGCTAGCAGCGTGTCTATCAGCACCGCCTCTGGTCCTTTTACTGGCGCTAACAGTGGCACACAGGCTGCACTCGCCAGTGATCCAAGTCTTGCCCCTTACTTTGGTGCACCTCTCTCAGGTGGCTACATCCAAACGTATACTGGTCCTGGCACTTTGGCCGGTGTCACAAATTCTGCCAACTTCGTGCGCACTCTCACGTTTACCTTCGCTGGTGGAGCCTCAGAATTTGTTCTTGATTACTTCGCGTCAGAAGCATCAGGACTCAACCGCCACATCTTTCGTGTAAATGGTATCGATCAGGGGTTTTTGGCCAATCAGCCATGCACTTCCCCGATTCCCAACATCTGCTCCGGTTCTGGTCGACAGATTGGCTTCGTTGCTGACGGTACCACTCCCGTCATCAACACCATCTCCTTCACCTTCGTTGGTGTTGATCAGCAGGGGGCAGGCGATCTGGTGATCTTCGACAACCTCCGCGTAGTCAGAGCGGGCACTGTTGTAGAAACCGGCGGCAACGGTGGCGTAATCCCTGAGCCTTCCACCTACGCCCTCATGGGTGCAGGTCTCCTGGCTCTCGGCTACGCTCGTCGCAAGAAGTAGAATTCTTCCAAACGATTGAAAAGGCCACCTTCGGGTGGCCTTTTTCTTTTCTCATCGACTTGGCTTGCATATAATAACGACATGATCTGGATTACTCTGTTTATCCTGCTATCCCTGCCCTCACTCCTCGCACAAGACGGTCCGCAACTCCTCAAAGAAAACTGCGCTCCCTGTCACGGTGCCACTTCTCTCACTTCTGCCGGTCT
Organism: Bryobacter sp.; assembly: GCA_046590555.1. Classification (GTDB taxonomy): domain Bacteria; phylum Acidobacteriota; class Terriglobia; order Bryobacterales; family Bryobacteraceae; genus Bryobacter. The sequence continues at coordinate 13,894 of JBKJUN010001032.1, forward strand.
TAACCTCACCACCCGCGACCTCGCGCTCAAAGGCGGTTCCCGCGGCCCTTCAATCGTCCCTGGCAACTCCACAGAAAGCAAAGCCTACCGTTTCGCAGCTCACCTCGAAGAGCCGCACATGCCTCCCAACAAGCCCTTAACCCCACCCCAGCTCAAGATCCTCAAAGATTGGATTGACCAGGGCGCCGAGTGGAAAACCGAAGCCCCCATCAACTCAGAAGAAGCCGCAGCAGCCCTCGCACGCCTCGAAGACCGCCCAATCAAACCCCAGGAACGCACCTGGTGGGCCTTCCAAAAACCCGTCCGCCCCAAATCAGCCACCTCCATCGATGGCTTCCTCCGCGCCAAATGGACTCAAAAAGATCTCAAACCCTCCGGCAGAGCCGACAAAAATACCTTAGTTCGCCGGGTTTACCTGGATATTATCGGTATTCCCCCTACCCGCGACGAAGTCTCCTCCTTCCTGGCTGACCAAAGCCCCAACGCCTACGAAAAACTCATTGATCGTCTTCTCGCCTCACCCCATTACGGCGAACGCTGGGCCCGCCACTGGATGGACGTCGCCCGCTACGCCGACTCCGGCGGCTACGAATATGATCGAGACCGCGACAACGCATGGCGCTACCGCGACTACCTGACCAACTCCTTCAACAACGACAAGCCCTACGACAAACTCCTCCTCGAACAACTCGCCGGCGACGAACTGTCCCCCAACTCAAACGAAGCCCGCATCGCCACTGGCTTCCTCCCCTTGGGCCCCGAGAACAATCTCAAAAATGAACAAACACGCCTCGACGAACTCGACGACGTGGTTT
>JBKJUN010001038.1:0-3057 GCA_046590555.1 Bryobacter sp.
TGAACAACGCCCGGTACACAATGTTAGTTGGGACGACGGCGCGGGCTTCTGCGCCTGGGAAGGGAAACGGCTGCCAACCGAAGCAGAGTGGGAGCGGGCCGCCCGTGGCACCGCCGAAGGCCTCAGCTACCCTTGGGGCAACTCTCCTCCTACTCCAGGCCTTGCTGTCTTTGGTCTTGACAAAGGCGCACAAGACGTTGGCACCAAGCAAAAAAACTACTTCGGTCTTTACGACATGATCGGCAACGTCTGGGAGTGGACCGCTGACTGGTATGGCCGCACCTATTACGAGGTCGCCCCTGAACAAGATCCGCAAGGCCCAACCGATGGGCGATACCGTGTACTCCGAGGCGGGTCCTGGTTTGATACTCCCGACACCTTTCTTGCCTCCTCCTATCGAAGCTGGGCCCGCCAGGCCGAGCGCAGTCCCACAATCGGTTTCCGCTGTGCAAAGAGCTTCCCGCAGGCCCCAGTTCGTGATGTGCCAGACCTGCGAGCCTTGATCAAAGTGGCCCCAAGGCTGGCTCTCGAACGATCTCAGATCAAGATTCAGGCCCCAACCGCAGACTGGGAACTCGGCTATCCATCTTCTGTAGCGATGCACGCCAATGGCGATATTTACGTGATCCAGCGCAGCGAAAAAGCCGATCCAATTCTGGTGGTGGATCGCGAAGGCAAGATTCTTCGCGCCTGGGGTAAGGGCCTCTTCAAGATCCCTCACACCATTCGCATAGATCCGCAGGGCAGTGTTTGGACGGTAGATTCCTCAAGTTCCATGATTTACAAGTTCACCCCGCAGGGTAAGAAGCTGATGGAAATTTCCGTAGGTGGCCAACCAAAAGGTAAAACTGGTGCCATCGGAACCACCGACATCGCCTTCGGCCCCAATGGGCGGCTCTTCGTCTCTGATGGCTATGGCAACGCGCGCATCCTCGAATACAACGCGGGCGGGGATCTTGTCAGGCAATGGGGCAGTGCAGGTCAGGGCCCGGGTCAGTTCCGCCAGCCACATTCTATTGCGATCGACGACCAAAACACTATCTACGTGGCAGACAGGCTCAACGCCAGACTGCAGCGATTTGATCTAGATGGCAAGTACCTTGGCGAGTGGAATCATCTCGGCAGAGTCACCAGCGTGAACTTCACCGCAGGCAACCTGTGGATTGGAACTCAAATGAATAACGAGTCCAACGAATCCGACGGCTGGCACATGAAGATTGATCGCAAGTCGGGAAAGATCCTGGGAACCATCGCTTCGGGCCGCAGCCACCACGTGTTAAACGTCACCCCAAGCGGCGAGTTGTTATCGGGAGCCCGGCCTGACATCGTCTGGTACTTCCACAAGCCCTAGTGCTTCTACTCTATGAAGCAGCAAGTCTATAAAATACAACTACCTCAAAAGTCCTGGAGATTGGCGATGAACGTTTCGCAGTTAGGTCTCGAAACGACAAAGACCTGATAGTCTTTTTATTTCAAGCGCTTGCGCCTTCGCTACAAACGTGCAGTCACGCTGTACCGGAAGCAAATTAAGCTAAGCGCGGTCAGCGAATAGATCGCCGTCTGCGACTCTTCACTCTTCGTCGAATGAAAGGTTGGATATGTCCATCACATCTGGTTCTCTTATACGCCTGGTTGCGATTTCTTTAGCGAGCACTTTGGCCTGTTTCGCTCAGGCCGAACGCGGCGGTATCACTGGAGCCATCACCGACTCGAGTGGCGCTCAGATGGCCAAGGTCCGCATCTCCGCCACGAACCAGGACACTGGCACTGTCTCCAGGGTAGAGAGCAGTATGGATGGATTTTACAAAATCCCCTATTTAGCCGCAGGCAAGTACAACATGGTTGTGGAGAGCGCCGGCTTCGCAAAAGCCAAAATATCTGATGTTCCCGTCCAAGTCGGTCAGATCACTACGATTGACTCTGTACTCCGACCGGGCAGCGTGCGCGATGAGGTAACGGTAACGGCCAACGCACTCGGCGTCGAACAGGTCAGTTCGTCTTTAGGCTATGTAGCCAGCGCCCGGCAGATCATCGAATTGCCTACCGGCCGCAGCCCCTATGCCCTGCTAACCCTCTCCCCCGGCGTAATCGCCGTTGGCAACGCAGGCACTGGGCCAATCGTGAGCGGTGGCCGCTCCAACACTACCGCTATCCTCTTCGATGGCCAGGAAACTCGAAACAATTCTACTCTCGATAACGCCTACACGCCTCCGCAAGAAGCAGTCGCCGAAGTGCGCTTCATTACCAACAGCTTCTCCGCTGAATATGGTCGCTCCGCAGGTGGCGTGGTTGTGGCTGCAGGCCGTTCGGGCAGCAACGCCTTCCACGGAAGTGCTTATGACTATCTCCGAAACGACAAACTGAACGCCAACAGTTGGGCCAACAACCGCAACAATCTGGCGCGTGGCAGACAGCGCCGTAATGACTATGGCTTCACACTTTCAGGTCCCCTCGTGCTTCCACGCATCTATAACGGCCGCAATAAATCGTTCTTCTTCTTCAATTGGGAACAGACCAACGATCACGGGGTCAGCACTCCTACTGCCAACGTGCCTACAGCAAGGCAACTGGGCGGCGATTTCTCTCAGACCTTGACCACCGCAGGAGCCCTCATCCGAATCTATGATCCGCTCACTACCGTTGCTGACCCGACGCGAGGGAGCGGCTTTGGCCGCCAGCCATTCCCTGACAACCGGGTACCGCTTTCCCGCTTTGATCCCATCATGCAGAAGGTGCTTGCTTACTACCCGAAGCCAACTCTCGAAATCTCCCCCACCATACAGTCCAACTGGTCGCAAAACTTCGCGAACATCGTCAAGACCGACCGCTGGTTCGGTCGCGCAGACCAAAACCTGGGCGAGCGCAACAAGCTATTCTTCCGCTTCGGTTATCAGGTAACTCCCCGTAAGAGCCCCTTCACCAACATCGCTTTCCCAGGAGAAGGCACCAACGGTGGCGGCAACCAGAACAGCCTGGCTCATACCCTTGCCATCAGTGACACCCACACCTTCAGGCCCAACCTGATCGGTGAATTCCGCGCAGGCTACACTCGTTCGG
>JBKJUN010000931.1:0-4836 GCA_046590555.1 Bryobacter sp.
CTCTACCCAACAGCAACCCCAACCCCACCAGCCCGCCTCCCTGGTTTTTAGTGCCAACTGGAGGCCCCTGTTCCCTCGTTTCGTAACTGTCCCCAGCGTCGAGCCCCATGCGTAAGCGTGGGGATTCAAAATGACCGCTGATACCCCCCGCAACCCTAGCTCCGCTTGCGACTGCAAAATCAAATCGCATCGCAGTCATAAACACTGAACCAAACTAAAGGCAACTAAACTCCACCTGCGCGGACCGAAGCCTGAAGCCAATCCAAAGACCAGCGCAGCACGCCTCATCCCTCGGATACATCCTGAGCCAACCGATGGTAGCGTGCCATCGTAGTTGACATTGCCTAGGCGAAATAGCCATATGGCATTCGCCGCAGAACAGCTATCCTCGGCAAGTCTGACATCAACCAGCGCTAGGTCAAAACAATCAATCGTGCGGCGATCCCTCCGCCTCAAATGTGGTCTTCATCTTCTACCACCTTGCAGGCAAATTGATTCCAAAAGCCCACTTCCAGGCATCGCCCTCTTTGACGTATATCGAACTGCCCCAGATCGGTCCAGGTCGCTGGCCGAAACAAGTTCCGTCTATACCTCCCCTGAATCTGAGGATGCCAACTGTCGGCGTGATCATCGTACCGGCGGCGTTGGTCACACTAACACTCTTAGCCTCACAACCAGCCGCACTCCAGTCCTTGAGCGCCTCTGCCTTGTTTCCAAAGTGACTTCCAAAAATATTAATGAATGAAATATCCTTGGCCGTAAGCTCAGAAATTCTTTTCCCATCGTGATCTTTCCATGCATCCCAAACCTGCTTTTCCAAGGCAAGAAGCGCATCAGTACCTGCATCCCCCATAGCGGGATCCTCCGGCTTGCCATGAATCAGATTTACAACAGCCACCTTCGGATCAACAACAGGCGCTGCGGCGTGAAAGACCTGTTTCCATGCATATCCTTCACGAAGGAATAGACTCGCCGCCCGAAGAATTGCCGGTGCTTTTTCTCCGCCACACTTCCCGTCCACTAAGGCCCGGTAACTGAGCAGCACTACATCTGGTGCCAGCACTTGCATCTGCTCCTCTGCAAGACCGTAACTCTCTATCTCGCAATCAGCCCCACTGAATTCAACGGCAGCAGATCTTTTGTCCAACCTGCCTAATCTTCCGTACCCAACAAACTTGTCTGATAGAAATGTGTCCCAAAACTTTGAGTTTTTGGTCTTCCACGCCTCAAATGCATTTCTTTCTAGAGCCACAAGCGCATCCTTTGTCGGCGCGACAACGGCGGGATTCTCTGCCAACGGACTTCCAGAGCACGAGTCAAAAATCACCGCATTTGTACAGGCAAAAAGAAAGTAAAGGATCCGGTTCATGGCTTGTAGCATACCAACAGCTAGAAATTGATCCGCATGTTCAGAATCACCAATCTCGCCCCATAACCCGTCGCCGTGAACTGACCAAAATTCGTGTTGTTGATGTTCTTCGACAAGTTGTTATCTGGATCGGTAAAAAAGATCCGGTTCAGCACGTTATCCGCAGTCACTCCAATCTGCACCTGCACACGCTCGCGAATAGTGATGTTCTTGAGCAAATTCATATCCAGCGAATAATATCCAGGACCATAGAAATAGCGAGTCGGCGAAGAGCCCAGCGTCCCTGGCAACGGATTCATCGCAACCACATTCCCGCTCTTGTCCGCCACAGCTTGCAACGTACTGCGCCCCTGCACGCCATTCAGCGACGTAACATTGCCCACCTGCGGATCAGGACGAACACTATACTCGCCATAGAAGAACACTCCATTCCCGCGCTTCTCAATCTTGCCAATGTGCGCATCGATAGGTCCGGTAAAGTTCGCTGTATTGTCTCCCGAGAAATTATTCAAAGAACTGCGACCGCTATCCCACGAAATCGGAATACCGCTAAAGCGGTTGTGGATCGCCCCAATCTGCCAATGCTCCAGCAACCTCCCCAAAAAGCCACGCGTTCCACCCGCAAACTTCCGGTTCGGCCCGATTGGTAAATCCCAGAGCCAATTGCTGCGAAACACATGCGGCGCACCAAAGCTCAACAGGCGCTTGTCGAGGCTGCGATTCCGGTACGTACGATAAGAATCCAGCATCTCCTGACCCTCCCCCTCTTCCTCCCCAAGTGCCTTGGCCAGCGTATAGTTCGCCTGCAAACTGAACCCCTTGCTGAATCGCTTGCTCACGTCAATCTGTAAGCTGTGATAAGTCGAGTTTGCGAAATTCGCCGCATAATTCGCCGCAGCAAATTGCGGGTTCACCACAATAAAATTCTCTGGCAATCCGCCAGCCGTCAACAGGCCTCCATTACGACCACCCACATTCTGAGTATTGATGTAGTTGGCAAAGGCTCCCACATTGAAGTTCGCCAGGTAACCCGCCAGTGTCGCATTGGTACGCATAAAAGTCGATCCACTTGCATTGCCACGCAAGCCACGCAGCACTTGATCGAGCAGCGAGCTCTCCTGTCCACTTGAAACAACCTTGAACGCATCCAGCAGCCCATTCTCGAAAATATTCGTTTCATTCAAATTAGTAGCGCGAATACCTTTGGTGCCCTTATTGCCGACATAACGCATATCCAGCAAAAAGCCTCCAGGCAGTTGCCGCTGCAGGCTGGCATTCCAGTTCTGAACATAGGGCTGCCGCAGATTATCGTCGAAGGCACGAATTGTCTGTGTCCTGTCAGTGATCGGCACAGTGGCCAGGGGCGCGGCACTCGGTGTCAGGGGAAGCCGCACTCCATTCAAGTTCGTATAATTCCCGACATTCTGCACCACGCGAGATCGCAACCCCGGTTGATCGCCGCTAAACACGTCGATGATCCGAAGTGAATTCCGCTCGTATCCAACGCTGTATCCTGCTCGGAAAATCGTCTTGTTTTCTCCAAACCACGGTAACGCCCAGGACAGACCCACCGCTGGAGCAAAATTGTTCCGGTCGGGTCGAAACAGTTGCTTCCCCGGCTGGCTCGTCCCCGGCCCAATCAACTCCACACGAGAAAGGCTTCCACCGCTAGCTCCTGGCTGGAACAGAGCACTCGAATCAGTGCCTGAGATTCCAAACAATCCGGCTTGCCCACCTACCACCCCCGCCGTCTTGCCATTCTTGTCATAGGGCACTTGGTAGTACTCGTAACGCAGGCCAATATTCACCGTCAAACGACGGGAAACCCGCCAGTCATCCTTGAAGAAAAAGAACATTTCCCGGTTCTTCCAAACGCGAGCTTTATACTCGCCAGCCAGAAATTGCGGGTTGGCTCCACCCGGTGAATTGAAGGCTTGAACGAGGCTGGACACAGACCCACTCAGGTCGTTCAGCATGTTCTCGGCCGCTGTCTGATTGCGGCCAATGCCGGGAATCGCTACAAAATTCGCGACTGGGACAATCCCCTGCCCAATATTCACGCGAGGCATCACGTCAAACGAATTAAAGCCGTTGGTCGAAGGGAACCACACCGCCGCTCCACCCTTGAAATTATGCTTCCCGCGCATCCAACTCACATTATCGCTGTACTGATAATTCGGCGAGAACCGCCCCTGTGGGTCATTGTCCGTAAGCACCGGATCTGTAACGCTAACCATATCCAGCAAGAAAGGCTGATTCCCAATCTTCGGTAATGCAGTCAGTCCGCCTTCCACCTCCCACGGCGCCAGACTCACGCTTCTGCTCCGTAGAATGCCAACTGAAAATTCGTTGGTAATATTGCTCTTCAGCACCGAAAACACTTTCAACGCATAAGCACTGTCCGGCGAATTAACCGACCCGCCCGGCGTCCCTGGAAATCGCTGGCTCTGGAAGCCATTAAGTGAATTCGAAGCCTCCCGATTCCAGCTGAAAGTCAGCCGGTGTTTGTCGTTAAAGTTGTGATCAATCTTCAGACTCACCTGATCCGTATTGGAAGCCGCCGGTTGGATCCACGAATAGCCTGCCGTATTCAGTCCGTCGCCGACATTAAAAACGTTGGGCAATGGCATGTAATCAAGAGCCTGCTTGATCAGTCCGGTGGAATCCGGCCCAAGCCGATTGGCATCCCTGTTGAAGACACTGATCGTCTGCAATTCGCCCGTTGCCGTCGAGGGCCGTACAGCATTCCCCTGAAAGTCGATGACAGGCACCAGTGCACTTGCATTCCCATTCTGAAGACCTGGATAGTAGCGGAAAATTCCCTGCCGGGCCTGACTGGTAAAGACCGTACGCGTCACGCGATTCCTCTGACGAATTCGCTCACTCTCAGTCAAAAAGTGAAAGAACGTTTTATTCTTGCCGTTGTAGATTTTCGGAATCACAACAGGCCCGCCGATTCTGCCCCCATACTGGTTCCGAACCAAAATGTTGCGCGGGGCAATCGGGTTTCCGTCGGTATTGCTTCCCTGCAAGTTGTTAAAAAAAGTATTCGCGTTGAAGGCAGTGTTGCGCAGGTATTCAAAAAGGCTTCCATGAAACTCATTGGTTCCACTGCGCGTGATCATTTGAATCTGCCCTGACCCTCGGCCCAGCTCCGCATCTGCCGGGGATGTAACCACACGAAATTCCGCAATGCGATCCACCGAAAGAAAGAATGGATTGCTGCGGCCTTGATTGAGCCGTGCGTCCTGCGTATTCACCCCATCCACCTGAATATTCAGTGTCCCGATGCGAGCACCCGAATAGTAGCTCCCATACGAACCCGCCTGCGTCGTTGCCAAAATCAGTGCATTCCGGCTCGTCACCGGTAGATCCAGTACGCGCTTCGCTTCCACCACTCCACCCACCGACGAAGTCGCATACGCCAAATCCGTCCTCGCATCGGCAACTACTTCAACGCTATCGCT
>JBKJUN010000974.1:0-4806 GCA_046590555.1 Bryobacter sp.
ACCAACAAGGGGACAAACCCGCAGGGCAAAGCTCGCCTGGAATTCATCTCCAATCGGAACGGCAGCGGCCTAATTGATGGCAATCTATATCAGTACATCATCACGTCCAATGCGATATCTAGTCTCTCTGTCAATTTAAAGACAGCTGACTTTGCATCCAAGTGCAACGTTGTCGAGTACAAATTCGTGAAAGATAGCTCTGGTGTTTTCACGTTAACTTCGACCACGACTATTGATACGGGTGCCATCATGCAAATTGCTTTGGATGGTGCAGCAGGAACTGCCCCTGGTGTTGGCCAGAAGCTTGCTATCCAAGTAAACGGTAGTAGAGGTAATGGCGGCGTTTGGTTCTCAAGCCAGTGGAATGGGGCGACGACCATTCTGAAGCAGGTCAGCAATTACACGCCGTTGGGACCAATCGCCGTGCAGTAAGGCATCAATTCGACTGGATCGAGGACTTGTTGGATGGGGCGGCGCCGGCTGCCCCATTTTTTATATCGAGCGATAGCGGAACCAGCGTAAGATTTGGCGACGATGTGTGTCGCGGTAGGGACGAGCATCGCTGACCGCGCCCGCACAGATCCGTACGGGCGCTACTCACGCATACGGCTCCTACCTTGGATTCTGGCGTCAAAGCGAAGCTCAGAATAAGGATGAAGAACGCGATGCGTCCGCAGCCAAGTCTGGGCTAATCGATCCATCCGGTCAGCGCCAAGCCGCCCGGTTTGACTTCGCCTTCTCAGCGCATGCCACCGTGCATCCGTGCGCCCAAGGATCATTCCCCTGTCAAGGTGACATCCTACTTTGTTCAGTGGTTACTTTCTCATCTTGCCGCGACACAAGCGCAACGCAACAAGCGCCAACCAACAAGCCCCAGGACATGGCAGACCTGCCGCCCGAAAAAAGCAAAAGCCGCAGCTCTCCACAATGGAGCGCTGCGGCCTCAAAACTTCAGTTGTCCAGTTAGCCTATTGGGCCATCTTCACAGAATCAATCACCAGCGTCTCGCCGTCCATCTTGCCGGTCACTGTGACCTTATGGCCCATATGGCCGGACAGCTTATCCTTGGCGACCTTCTCGAATGTTGCCGCGCTAACCTTGATCACCTTATCGCCAACGACAAACACCGCGTTACCGCTGCGGTCAAAGCAGCGCTTGGCGCAAGTCTGGGAGGCCTCGGTGGCGTCGGCGTGCTTGGCCCCGCAAGCGGCGTCCGAGAGGACTCCGGTCCATTCAGCGGCAAAGCCTGAAACGGCAAACACAGTCAGTAAAACAAGTCTTTTCATAATCAGGAACCCTTTCGCCAGAAGTATAGCCCACCCGCCAGACCGATGGAAGTCTGCATCCTCAAAAGGCCAGGACGAGTCAATGCCCCGCCGTTGCGGATCATGCTCAGCGCACCATCAGCCTGTACCATCTCAGCCCCATCCTTTCATTTTCAACAATATTTTGGAGGCCAAGGGGTCGCCCCCCATCCTAAGGAACAATCTCATGCCAGGGCTTCGCCGTGATGAACTGAGAAAGGTGCTTTGCGTTCGTCGTTACAATTGCCACTTCACCGGCTGCGGCTCCAAAAGAAAGAGCCTGTGCGGCCAGAATGACGTCAATATCCAATTCCTTTGAATCCGCCGTCGGTCGACCTTGTTGTCGAGCCCTTGCCCAAAGTTCGGCTGACAACCGGAGGGCTTCATCGGTCAAGGGAATGTAGCGGTTTGAAGCTTTAGCAAAAAGGTCAAGTCGGCCAACGCTAAAAGGCTTATTCGCTCGAAGCAGTTTGCGTTTGAGTTCTTAGTAGACAATGGCGGGCACTAAAACTTTGCGTCTTTGCAGGAGCATCTGGGAGAGGCAAAATGTGATAACCACTACTTCTTCGGTTTGTCGAGGTTGCATGAGTAGCCCAAGCGGGCCGGAGTCGAGAAAAAGAAACTGGCTCACAGATATAAGATTCGCTCACCGGTCGCAGCGCGGTTCTCGTTCATCGCTCTCTTGAACTCATCGAGTTCTCTTTGGGCCGCCAGCAACTTTTCCGGGGCGTCTGTGGCGTCCTCACGGGCCCACACTTCGAGAACTGCGAGGGTCTCAGTATCAACTTAGCCGGAGGCACCGATCTGGCCGGACTGAAGCGGACCTCCAACTTGAGGCACGATCATGGTTTCGCTTTCTTTAGGTTTGTTCTTCATAAATCTTCCCGCCTCCTCTGCGATTTATGGTCTCCAAACTATGCACTGGAACATGTGCCGCGAAGCGGTCAAGGTCTGGGTGTAACGCGAAAGGAGCAGGCTGTCGCCTAATCGACGCCAAATCGAAGAAACAATTTTAATCGAGCGGATTGAACCAATTCAATCCCGTAAATCGCCTTAAGCCGACATCCGTCGACGCCAGTCTCGCCCCGTTTTCAATGGCCAAAGACGCAAGAACAGCATCCGTTGTCTCTCTTCCCCTCACCTGGGCTACCAGCATCTGCTCAAGCAACGATACTTCATTCTGGCATTCCCGTTATGCTCATCTCGATTATTTCGGTTGCTGCGACAACGTTAACAAGTGCTGTATTGCTCAGTCAAATCGTCGGCAGCAAATTCGCAAAAGCGTGATCCAGGCGATAAGAGCTTGGCCAAGGTCTGTTTTGATGCGTGTGGTGGAAGGTATTGGGCACAACAACATCTCTGAGGCATCGGAGTTTATCAGGCTGCTTCGAATAAGATTACTCGAGGCCGGTGAGAGTTGAAGTGCTCGTGCCGAAGGAGTCGGTTTCGATACCTAAACGGTGGAGCATGGAGAGGTAGAGGTTGGAGAGGGGGGCGTTGCTGTCGCGCTTGAAGGCGATGTGCTGGCCGTGCTTGAAGCCTCCTCCAGCGAGGATGATCGGGAGGTTGGTGTTGTCGTGAATGTTCGCGTCGCCCATGCTGCTGCCGTAGAGGACCATCGTTTGATCGAGGAGGCGTTGGCCGTTTTCTTTGGTGCTGGCGAGGTTGGTCAGATGGGTGTTAAGAATTTTCAGTTGCTGGCGGTCGGCTTGCTCTAGCTGCTTTAGTTTCTCTGGAGCCTGGCTGTGGTGAGTGAGGTTGTGATAGCCGTCAGTTGAGGTGTGCTCGCCGTCGATCTTGAAGATCGGGGTCATGAAGGTGTCGACCATCAGGGTGATGATTCTGGTGGAGTCAGATTCGAGGGCGAGCTGGATCATCGATAACATCAACTCGAACTTATCGAACACGAGTTTCTTGTCCTGGATGTCGGTTGGTGGGGGTTGATTGGTTTTTGGCTTTGGGCGAAGTTCCCACTCGCGGGCTGCTGTCAGGCGTTGCTCTACGTCGCGGATTGAGGTGAGGTATTGGTCGAGACGGGCTTTGTCGGTTGCGCCGAGGGTGCGGTTGAGCCGGCCAGTTTGGTCTTGCAGAGTGTCGAGGATGCTGCCTCGTTCTTCGAGCTTGTGGAGTTGTTGCTGGACAGCTTGGGGATCGCCTTGGACGAAGAGCATTTTGTACAGCGCCGCAGGGCTGTCTTCTGCTGGGAGGAGGACGCCGTCGCGGGTCCAGGAGAGGCTGCGGTTGGCTTTTTCGATGTTAACGCCCAGGTTGAGCGAGGGGAAGCGGGTGGCTTGGCCTAGCTTTTCGGCGGCTAGTTGGTCGAGGGAGATCTGGTTGCGGAAGCCGGCTTTAAAGGCTCCGCGAGCGGCGGTTAGGAAGCAGTTGTCGGTACTGTGGCCTCCGGTGACGCCGGGGTGGGAGAGGCCGCTGAAGACGGTGAAGTCGTTGCGGTGGACGGCCAGGTGTTCAAGGTAGGCAGAGGGTTGGTAGTTGCGGCCAGTGGTTGTGGGGAAGAAGAGCTTGGGGAGTACGCCGAGGTTGTTCGCGATGATGAGCATGCGCCTGGGGGGCGTGATGGACATGCATTCGAGTACGGGGAGGGCGAGGGTTGCGCCCAGGCCTTTGAGGATGGTTCTTCTTTTCATGGTTTGGCTTGGAAGAGGGGGCTGTTGATTAGAGCCAGAAGGAGGTCTTTGGCTCTGTAGTCTTTGGGTTTAGCTGCGTCGAGAAGCTTGTCGATCTCGTTGCGATCAGAGAAGCGGACGGGCGCGCCGGTCGCGTAGATGGTGAGCTGCTCAAGGAAGTTCTTGGCTAGCTGACGAGGGTTTGCGGCGAGCAGGGCTTTGAGTTCGCGGATGTCTTTAAAGGTGCGGCCATCGGCTAGCTGGCCGCTGGGATCGACTATGGAGGAGAGGGTGTAGGAGAAGTCATGGCCGGCGCGGTCGATTCCGGTGACGCGTTCCCCTTGTTCTAGGCCGCGATAGTGGGTGCGCCATGCTCCCATGACGTCGAAGTTTTCTAGCGCCAGACCGACGGGATCGAAGGTGGCGTGGCAGGCGGCGCAGGTTGGGGATTTAGTGTGGAAGGCGAGGATGTCGCGGATTGATTTGGCTCCTCGGATGTCGGGCTCCACGGCGGGGACACCCGGGGGTGGGGGTGGAGGAGGTTGGCCGAGGAGGCGATCCATTGCCCAGGCTCCCCGGATGACGGGGGAGGTGCTGGAGCCGCTCGAGGTGACTTTGAGGATGGCGGCTTGGGTGAGGAGGCCGCCCAGGGGGCTGTCTTGGGGGAGGTTGAGTTTGCGGAGGGCTGAGCCCGTGATGGGTGGGAGCTTGTAGTGCTTTGCCAGACGGTCGTTGGCGTAGATGAAGGTTGAATCGATTAGATTGCGGATGGGGAGGTTATCGCGGATGAGCGCGGTGAGGAAGGCGCGGGGTTCGCGTTCCATCGATTCGACCAGATAGTCGTCGAAGCGGTATTCGGGGAAGAGCCGGATGTCGGC
>JBKJUN010000129.1:0-1772 GCA_046590555.1 Bryobacter sp.
GATCAGGCTCGACTCCGGCAGATGGAAGTTCGTCAGCATCGCCCCAACGGCTTTGAACTCATAGCCAGGGGTGATAAAGATGTTCGTCTCCCCCATCCCCGGCTCCATCGTGGTCTCGAGCGTCCTTACGCTGGTCGTCCCGATGCAGACCCGGCGTCGGGCGGCCTTCACCTTGGCCGAAGCCTCGGGGCTGATCTCGTAGAACTCGTGGTGCAGCGTCAGCGTCTTCAGGTTCTCCTCAGTCAGAGGCTTGAAGGTGCCAAGGCCCACATGCAAAGTCACCTCGGCGATCTCGGCCGTTACCGCCGCCAGGATCTCCGGTGTGAAGTGCAGACCCGCCGTCGGTGCCGCAGCCGCGCCTGCGTTTTTGGCAAATACAGTCTGGTAGCGTTCCTTGTCGCTCTCCTCATCGGGCCGGTCGATGTAGGGCGGTAGCGGAACGTGGCCAATCGATTCGATGGAACCGCTACCCTCGAATTCAACCTCGCGCTCGCCATTGTCCAGGTGTGCCGTGATGGTGGCCGTCAGATCTGGTGCCAGCACAACCTTCTGGCCAACCAGCAGCTTCTTGCCTGGCCGCACCAGTGCCCGCCAGCGCGTGGCCTCCACGTTGAGCGCCCGCAGCAGAAAGATTTCGATCTTGCCGGTGGTGCCAGGGCGATGGCCAAAGAGCCGAGCCGGGATCACTCTTGTGTTGTTGAGTACCATGCAATCCCCCGGCTGCAGGTAGCTCGGGAAATTGCGAAACATGTCGTCGCGAAAGGTCTGCGAGGCGCGATCAAGCACCAGCATCCGCGAGTCAGATCGGCCAGGCAGTGGCCTGCGAGCGATCAGTTCGTCAGGCAAGTCGTAATGGAAATCTTCAATTCGGATAGGCACGGTTAAACTAGAGGTTTGAGAATCCTCGGCATCGAATCTTCCTGCGACGAAACAGCCGCCGCCGTCGTGGAAGATGGCACAAAGATCCTGTCTTCCAGCGTAGCGTCTCAGCTCGATATTCACCAGAAATATGGTGGCGTCGTACCTGAGCTCGCCAGCCGCGAGCACGTCCGCGCCATCGTCCTGATTGTTCGCGAAGCTCTTGAGGCAGCGAGCATCAGGCTCGAAGACCTCGACGCCATCGCGGTAACTCACGGGCCCGGCCTGGTGGGCAGTCTGCTCGTTGGCCTAACCTACGCCAAGGCGCTCTGCTTCGCCAAAGGCATCCCGCTGATCGGGGTGCATCACCTCGAAGGCCACATCCGCGCCGCTCTGATCGGCATCGATCTTGAGTACCCAGCATTGGCGCTAGTGGCCAGCGGCGGACACACGCATCTCTTTGAGTGCTTGTCCGAAGGCGAGTACCGCCTGGAAGGCCGCACCCGCGACGACGCAGCCGGCGAAGCCTACGACAAGGTCTCGAAGCTCCTGGGGCTTGGTTACCCTGGCGGGCCGGTCATCGATGCTCTGGCCGCAAAGGGCAATCCAAGAGCGGTGAAGTTTACCTCACCCAAGCTCAAAGGCAACCTGAGCGACTTCAGCTTCAGTGGCCTCAAAACCGCCGTCCTCCGCTGGACCCAAGCCCGTCGCCTCCGGGGCGACTTCGACCCAGCGACAGACCCAGAGACGATCGACATGCTGGCCAGCTTCCAGTACACCGTCATCGAAGAGCTGCTAAACCGTGCCGCTCGCGCGGCCGGCAATATCGGAGCCAAGGCGCTGGTGATCAGCGGCGGTGTGGCCTCCAATCGCGGACTCCGCGAAGCAGTAAAGGCCAGAAAGTGGTCGATCCC
>JBKJUN010000190.1:0-3823 GCA_046590555.1 Bryobacter sp.
AGGTTCGTAGATTCATCGGTAGAGCGTCTCCAGGTGAAGGTAAAGAACCTCACCCCAGAGAAGCAAACGATTACCTGCAACGGGCGCCGCCTCCCCTTGCGATCAACAGGCGTCCACGGTGAATACGTCTGCGGAGTAAGATACCGGGCCTGGCAACCCCCGCGCTGCCTACACCCAACCATTCCGGTAAACACACCGCTAAAGTTCGACTTACTGGACCTGTCCAGCAAACTGTCATTAGGAGGCTGCATCTACAACGTAGCCCACCCAGGCGGAAGAAACTACGACACCTTCCCGGTCAACGCCAACGAAGCCCAGGCCCGCCGCGCTGCAAGGTTCTCCGGCTACAGCGGCACCACTGGAAAAATGGATATCCCGGCCCCCGAACCAAACCCGGAATTCCCAACCACCCTCGACATGCGCCGCGGCTACAAAGCGCCCAGCCTCTGAAGCTTCTCCGCCCGCATGACCGATCAATTCGCGGTGCTCCGGGCCTTGTCGGTAGAAGCTTCAGTCGGGTAGCGCCCCAAACGGTACAGGGACGCACAAACGTGATTAGGCTGGAATTTCCACTTCAATCTCGCGAAGTTCCGACGTTGGGGAACGTTCCGCCTTACGGACGTTCCAGTAAATCTTGATTGCCTCTTCAGCACGAGAGGTTAACTCGTCCGCAGTGGCACCAGTTACCAGGATGGACGGCAGTTCCGGCACGTAGCCGCTAAATCCGGTTGGGCCGCTCTCGAAAATCAGCGAATAGTTGCGCGTCATTTCTTGTCCTCCTCAATTCCAGTTTGCTTCAAGTTTGCACGATAAGTCACAGGCCGGATATTGTCCCCTAATCTTGATCAGCTCGCGAACCTTGAACGGCTCCAGTTTAGCTTACCGGACAAGCTCGCCGCCAAATGATAGAACTTGATAGTCGGGATCAAATGAAACGAAAACGTTCGTATCGACAAAAAACAATTCCCCATCGCTCATACAACCAATCCCGGTCAAAGTCCCCCGACTCATATTCAAATCGAGTGTAAATCAGCCACTTGCCTTCTTTCCCCAAACCTGCGCCACCGTGTACATCGTAAAAGCCGTCCCCGGCTTCGCCAAATGCGCCCGGCACCGATCCAACACCCCCGGCAAATCATCAGCTGAAATCAATCCCAACCGAACCACCGTCTCCCGCAGCGACTCCACCGTCGAAGGCAGATAATCCACCATCGCGTCCATCGACCTCACCCCAAGCACAAAAGTCCGATACTGCACATCCTCAAGCCCAGCCTCAAGCGCAACCGAATAAAGCCGCCTCGCCAACTGCAAATCGGCACCCACCCCGGCAAACGCCCCCAGCAGCGCCGCCTTCAACCGGTCCCAATCCGCATCAGGCGGAAAGCAATTCAAACTCGACCCATCCGGCTCCTGCAGCCCAATCGTCCCGCCAGCACGAGCAACGCGCAGCGCCTCTTCAATCAACCGTTCCGGCCCCCCAGCCGTACTCGCCACAAACCGCATATGCACAAGGTCAAACTGATCTGCCGCCATCCCAGTCTGGTAAGCATCTCCTAATCGAAACTCCACGTTTCCCGGCGCACCCACCCGGGCAACGTCCAGAAACCCGGCATTCATATCCAAACCAACTACGCGGCCATCCACCCCAACCAACTCACTCAAGAGCCCGGTAATCCCACCCGGCCCGCAACCAACATCAAGGCAAGACCAACCCTCCCTCACTCCAATCAAACGAAGCATAGCCAGCGTCTCTGGAGCCATCGCCTCGCCCTGAATCCGCAACCGCGCAATCTCACCGGCACGGCTCTCAATCGGGTAATTCCCACCATTAAAATCCAAACTCGAAGCCATCACACGATCTTAGCCAAACCGGAGCTTCAAGGAAAATGGGCGATTCTAGATCTTATGAGCAAGAAGCAGATTGAAATGGGGCCCTTGTTGGCTGTCTCGCTAGAGCGGCAACATGATATGCCCACCTTGGTGATGACGAGGGACTTCTCTCAAAGCCCGGCGCTGGTTTGGGCTGCCCTGACAAGGAAAGATCAATTGCCGGAGTGGTCGCCCCTTCTTGCCTCAGAGAACCTCGATCAGTGCGGAGAAGTGCAGATCTTCATGAATGGGGAGCAAGGCGGCGAGACGACGGAAGAGCAGGTCCTCGTGGCGGATCCACCTCAAGCCTTGGCATACACCTGGGGAGGAGATCTATTGCACTGGCAATTGGAACCGATCGGTGACGGAACACGACTGACCTTACGACACAGTGTGAACGGCGATTGGCTAATCAAGGTCGCCGCCGGTTGGCATATCTGTTTGGCAGTAATGGAGCGTTGGCTCGAAGGGCAACCCGTCGGGGCCATCGTCGGGGAGGATGCCAAGCAATATGGCTGGCAACAGCTCCACGACCGATATGCCCAGCGGCTGCAATCCATGAAGGCAGCAATAGCTTAGCCCGCCGGCACGCCGATGATCCCGTCGTCCTTCGACAGGCTGTTTCCGCTTAACGCATCACCTGCTGCAACCAAGCGCGCGCCAGCCGGCGCTCCGGCAAGTCTCGCAGCACCCATGCGTCGTTGTGATTCCGCAGCCGGATCGGCTCATACGGAAAGCGCCCATTCACTCGTCCGGCCGTGAGAAAGTCGCCCGCCGCCACCACGCTGCCTTCGTGACAAACAAACTCCGGTCGACCGCGCAACCGCCTCTAACGACGCAGCGCCGATTCGCGATCACTATCGGCATAGGGCCAACTCCGCACGCCTTGAACATGACTATACGAAAAGAAGCCAGGTCTTTCAGAACATCGAAGAAGTGCGAGCCGCAGTGCGGGAATTCATCGAGAAGTGCAACGAGCATTGGCTGGTCGAGAAACTAGGGTACCGCTCGCCGGCTCAAGCCAGGCGAGAGTACTTTCAGCAGGCCGTCGCAGCCTAAGCAAAGATGTGTCAGAGAACCGGGTGCGCTACAGAAAGTGTTGGTAATGTCCGTCATGAGTTCTTGCGACCGAGCGCAATCCCCCGCATCGAGTTCTCCGCCTGATTGTTACTCAACTCCAACTCTGGATAATCGAGAACCCGCTTCAACCTCACCCAAAGCGACAGCGTGTAATTCACGGCCTGACCGAGCGCACTGGCAGGCAACGCTTCGCGGCTCAGCTTTTTCAGCTCGGCTTCCATCGACAACAACAGTGGCCTCATCTTCGCCTACCGCAATGCAAGGCGTGGCTCGGGCGACAAACCAAGCGCCCGCGCCTCGGCGTCGACCGCAAACACAGCATCCATTCGATCCACCATCGCAATGGCTGCAGCATCCTTGGGACTCAACTTAACGGCATCGAAAAACTTCCGCCGCGCATGTGCCCAACAAGCCGCCTGCACCAGCTTCTCCCCGCCTATCCTGTTGTAAGCCGTGTAGCCATCGGTCTGTAAAAGTCCTTCAAAGTTCCGCAACACTTTCTCCGGACCCTCGCGCCCTCTCCCCATCCGAAACTCAAAGACCGCCTCACCTCCAGGCCGCGAATACTGCCATAAATAAGCCTGATGATTCTTGCCTGTTCCATTACGAACTTGAACGTCAACGGTTGTCTCATCGGCTTGCAAATACGTTCCACTTACTAAGTTCCGCAACATCACATTCGCCACCGGCTGCAGCAACTCACCCACCTGCATCACCCAACCATCCATCGTGGCCCGGTGAATCTCCACTCCCGCGTCCCGGACAAGCATCACGCTCTGCCGGTAGAGCGGTGTGTGATCGCAATACTTCGCAATCACTGTATCGACGATGATCCGGTCGCTCACCAGACTCTTCTCGACGATGCGCGCCGCAA
>JBKJUN010000219.1:0-20509 GCA_046590555.1 Bryobacter sp.
GTACATGCCAGTTCCTTTGCGTGTCTTTAGCGCTACTCCGCTATCAGTCCCGACAGATAACGGCAAAACGTCATATTCTTTGAGCAATTCCTTTGAAGGCACAAACCCGGTTGCTAACGTCAACTTCCCGCTGGTGTAATTCGGCCCTGCATGACACCCCGCGCAACCCTCCCGACCAAAAACCTTCCGGCCCGCCTCGCTCAAATCTCCAGTTGGATTTGGATTTACCGGGGCCTCCATCGATTCGACAAACAAGGCCAAGGCATAGAGCAACTCATCCGGCGCATGAAACGGAACCTTCCTTTGTTCATCACTGAGCATCCGGTGAGGGCCATAATCCGAACGATCGGCAAAGGTTACCATCGCCGCATATCGCATCAAATCCCCTGTTCCACGGTAGCGGAACGCCCCCGAGTGGTCGATAAACTTCTGCCCTTTGAGTGCTATCAAATCTGGAATTTTCGTCGGATAGTAGATACTTCCGCTCCATCTCGGGGTCTGGTTTGGCCCCATCGACGATAGAAATCGCCTGCCCAAATCCTCCTCCGGCATCGTGAGCAACTCTTCGTGCACATCCCCCTTCACCCACGGGGCTGCAAAGCTCCGCCACATTCCACGCCGCTCGTCATCTCCTAGCAAAGGCATCGTGGACATTCCTGTTACATGCGCTTCTTCTGCCATCAGCCCTTGCATCGAAAAAGCCCGCATATCTCCCATTCCCGGTCCATTCAGCAAAACCCCACTTTTAAGTTCCCGCACATGACAGCCCGAGCAATTCGCGGCCGTAAGCCCAAGGCCCTTCTCAGTAACGATCCACCGCACGCCGGGGATCCGCCCATCGGGATATGGCTGCACCCGCGCGATCCGCTTCGATTTCGCCTCTCGAAATTCTTCAATCAATTTCGGCTCCCACATCCGAAACGCTCCAATATCCCAACCCTCCCAGACCTGCTTGCCCGCTGCAATCCATTGAGCGCGGGTCTTCAGCTTCTCCGGCTCAATCATTTGCTCCGGCTTCATCGCCTTCAATCGTTCAAAGTACCCCTCAGGCCCCCGCCCGGCGGCATAAACCGGATAAGTTCGGTAATTGTCCACCGGCGACGCATAGTATTCTCTTTCGCTGAAATGATCCGTCCTTAAGCCGAGCCCCGCAATCGGAGTCGCCCAGTCCTTGAGCATCTTTTCATCCCATGTTTTCGGTACCTGTGCCGAGGCCAAAGTGCACAGCCAAAATACTAGAGATACGCGTTTCATGAATCAGATTATATCCCTGTGGAATCTCCATATTGTGCCTGTAAATGAATCCGTCTGGGATTACCCCCGCCCGCCCCGCGTAGAAGCTGTAACCGAAAAGATCAGCATTCATTTCGCCGGCGAAATCATTGTCGAATCCACCCGTACTCTGCGCGTGCTCGAAACCTCTCACCCACCCACTTACTACATCCCCAAAGAGGACTTTCTCCCCGGCATCCTCACCAAAGCCAGCGGCCAGACCTTCTGTGAATGGAAAGGCAACGCCACCTACTGGTCCTTCAATCTCAACAACAAAGACGCCGAAAAAGCAGCCTGGAGCTACGAAAATCCCACTCCACCCTTCAAAGCGATTCAGGGCTACATCGCCGTCTATGCCTCCTCGATGGACGCCTGTTTCGTCGGCGACGAGCAAGTCCAGGCTCAAAAGAGCGGTTTTTACGGCGGTTGGATCACAAAGAATCTCACCGGGCCCTTCAAGTGACATCCTAGAACTATGCGCGCCGTACTCAGCCTTGCCCTTCTGCTTCTCCTTGCGGGCTGCACACCCAAACCCCAACGCTTCTCTACCATTGCTGAAGAGTATGTTCTAAACACCCTTACCTTTGCGCCCTCGCAATCCACTGCTGCCGGCTATCACCGCCACAACGGGGTCCCAATGGATGAGCTCCTCGACGAATTCTCCCCCGTCTCTGCTGGCCGTCAGCGCGCCTATTATGGACGTTTCGCCTCTGGCCTCAAACGAGACGTTGTTCCGGAAAAGTTAAGTCCCGAAGATCGCGCCGACTACGAACTCGTCCGCCAACTCATCGATCTCGCCCGTTTCGAAATCGAGTCCATAGTCCCTTGGGCGCACACCCCTCAGCTCTACGCCGAAGCGATCGGCAATGCCCTCTTCGTTCCCTACGCCCAGGAATACGCCCCCCGCAACAAACGCTTCTACGACATCCTGAAGCGCATGGAGCGCATCCCCTCCAGGGTCCTCCAAGCCGAGGGTAATCTCGTTAGCGCCCCCAAAGTCTGGCGTGAAGTAGCGATCGAAGAAACCAAAGGCAACATCGACCTGATTGCCCTGCTTAAAAAAGAGCGCCCCACCGACATCTCAAAGAAATTCGATGACGCCGCCGACAACGCCATCATTGCGCTCAATCAGTACATCCAGTTCCTCACCAAAGATCTCGAAGGCAAAGACTACGACTGGCGCCTCGGCACCGCCAACTACACCAAAAAATTCCAGCTCACCCTGGGTACCACCGAAACCCCAGACCAACTCCTCGCCGCCGCAGAAGCCGAGTTGAAAAAGGTTCGCGAAGAGATGGCCCGCCTCTCCGGCTGGATCGGCAAAGGCGACATCAACCCCATAATCCGCAAGCGTCTCGACCAGATCGCCACCAAACACTCAACCCGCGAGACCTACTTCAACGACGCCCGTCGCGACCTTGCCGAAGCCACCGCCTTCGTCGCCCAAAAGGGCCTTCTCAAACTCCCACCCAACAAGAACCTGAGCGTGATCGAGACCCCCGCTTTCATGCGAGGCATCTATTCCGTCGGTGGCTTCAACCCAGCCCCCGCCATGGACCCAACCCTCGGTGCCCAATACTGGCTCACCCCAATCCCTGCAGACTGGCCTGAAGCACGCGTTGAATCCAAGCTCCGCGAATACAACTTCTACGGCCTCAAGCTACTCACGATTCACGAAGCAATGCCCGGCCACTATGTCCAGTTTGAATACGCCAACCGCATCGTACCCCGCGGCCGCCGCCTCCTGCGTAGCGTCTACGCTAACAGCGCATCAGCCGAAGGCTGGGCAATCTATTCCACCCAAATGCTACTCGAAGAGGGCTATCTCAATAACGACCCAGACCTCAAGCTCACCTTCCTCAAACAGCAACTCCGCATGATCGCTAACGCCATCCTCGACATCAAACTCCAGACCGGTCGCATGACGGATGAAGAAGCGATCCGACTCATGATCGACGAAACCTTTCAGGAGCAGGAAGAAGCCAAAGGCAAGCTGCAACGAGCAAAGCTGTCGAGCGTCCAGTTAGTAACTTATTACGCCGGCTGGCGCGATCACATCCGCATGCGCGAGATCGCGAGGCAAGTCAAAGGCTCGGCCTTCAAACTCAGCGATTACCACCAGTCTGTCCTTGAAGCCGGCGGCCTTCCCACTCCCGCCATCTGCAAGCTCATCACCGGCCGCGAACTCAAGTAAAGAATTGTCGAATCCCACGGCGCAACTTCACCAACCACGCCACCTCGGCTAGTTCTGCCACCAGTTGTATCTGTTGCGCCCTGTAGTCTCCAATCTCGCGGTCCAACTCAAGCGCCCACGCCGTACGCTGATCCAGGTCTTTCTTCAGCCTCTCCGCCAGCGTCGTCCATTCCGCTACTTCACCGCGTAAGGAGCCAAGCTCGGTTTTCGCCCGCTGAACAATACCTTCCGTCTCGAGAGCCCATTGATTGCGCTCTGCTACTTCATGCTGCAGAGCAACTACTCGAGTCTCCGATGCCTCGAGTTGGGCCTTAAGCTCCAGACCCCAGCGACTTTGCTGCTCCACCTCATCCGACACCTTTGAAATGATGCCGCGTACCACTTCGCAGTACTCCTCATACTCCACAGCAATGGCCGCCAGAGAAAGCATTTCCTGGGTGGGATCAAGTTCCTCAATTGCAAACCCATACGCGCTTTCGGGCCGCACAGTGGCAACTTGCGTTTTGGTCCTGACCTTCAGGCAATCCTCCGGTGCCAAATTCTGCCGCTTCTCAGTTGCCTCACCTGGATGACAAAGCACAGCCAACATATGTGTTGGAGAAATCTCCGCCGTCTCGATCAACTCTTGATCCTTGGCATGAACTCGATCCACAAAGTTCCGGTCCCAGGGTTTCCCGGCATCAAAATTGGGTCCAAACACCCGGTCTAAAAAAGGATCGATTATATTCCCAAATCCAAAGAAGAATTCAAATTCAAACCTTTGCAAAAGCAGGGGCAGAATGTCCTCAGCCCGGATCCCTTCAAACGCGACTCCCGAGCAATCCCGGTCGACGTAGAGTTCTTCATAGCACCTGTACATCCCGTTATAACGGTAGGAAGGCGGCAACTCCCGCCAGAACTGCCAGATCCAGTGCAGCGCCAGGGGCCAACGAAGATGCCCATTTCTCCCGATCATTTCAGAAAGTAGTATCTTCCCGCCTGGCTTCAGCTTCCGCTTCACTTCATCGAGCAAAGATTCAAGCTCAGTCACATGGTGTAACGACTGGTTGAAGATCACCACATCGTAAGATTTCTCAAGTGTGAGTTGATTGAAATCCCCTTCAAGAAAACGCACTCTATCTTCGACTCCAAACTTCCTGGCCTGCTCCCGGCCTCGATCCAGCATGGTCGTATTCATATCGTGGCAGTCCATTCTGACACTGCTCAATTTTGACGTCCACTGCACCTCCAGATCACAATTCCCAGACCCCACACTCAACACCAGAATGGTTTCCCCGGCAACCTTCTCGAGACTTTTCAAAAAGAAGTCATCCGGCCCCGAAAATCCATAACTCTCCAACTGAGGCTTTAAATACCGATTCGACCAGTAATGGAAAATCTCCGGCAACTCATGAACTTCTTCGCAAGCGTCGTACTGCAACTTTTCCGCCCGCACCCGGTCGACGTAGCTTATCTGCAAAAGAATCTCCCCCAACAAATCTAACTCAGCGCCCATCTGGCCGCCGCGGGCCCCAAAAAATCCAAACACAAATTGACCCACTCTCCCAGCCAATCGCACTTCCAATACTAGATGACCCGTTTACTGATCCTTCTTGCCTTCGTGCTGCATGCACAAGACGCCCCTCCTGCCGCCATCGGTCAATGGCAACCCACTGGCCCTCTCCTCAATCCGCGCCCCAGCGCCTGCATCGTCTCGCTCTCAGATGGCCGCGTCCTCGTCACGGGCGGCTCCTCACCCGAAGGCCCTCTCAACTCCGCTGAAATCTATCTCCCCACTGAAGGCATCTTCGTCTCTTTCACCTCCATGGACAAGCCCCGCGCCGGCCACCGTTGCCTTCTTTTGGCCGGTGATCGGGTGCTCCTGCTCGGCGGCGAATCGAGCGACGCCCTCACTGCCTCCGTTTACGTCCCGGAAACTGACACCTGGACTGCGATCCCTGACCTCGGCCCCAACCGCTCCGCCTTCTCCGCCACCATCCTTGACGACACCCGCATCCTAATCGCCGGCGGTATCGCCTCAGACAACCCCCTCGATACGCTCCTCATCCTCGATCCTGTCACCTTAGCCGCTTCCCCTCTCATCTCCACCCTTGCCGTATCCCGTTCCGGCCACACTGCCACGCTCCTTCACGACGGCCGCGTCATCTTCACCGGCGGCAACTCAGCCGACGGCCCCACCGCTTCTGTCGAACTCTTTGATCCCGCCTCCAGCACATTCCCGCTCCGGCTCAACATGATCGCTCCCCGCCGTGATCACTCCGCCACTCTCCTCCACGATGGCCGCCTTTTAATCACCGGTGGTTCTGACAGCGTTTCCGACCTCGCTTCCGCCGAGGTTTTCACTCCTGGCGAAGATACTCTTACCGCCCTCAATTCCCGCCTCGCCACTGCCCGCCGCAACCACTTTGCTCTCCTGGTCCAACAAAACGGTTCCGTCCTGCTCGGCGGCGGCTCAAGCGCCTCCTCGCCGCTGGACAGCACCGAGCTCTTCCTCCCAGATTCGAATGCCTTCACTACCGTCGGCGCTCTCACCGCTCCCCGTACCAACATCCTCGCCGCCTTGCTTCCCGACGGCCGCGTACTCGCCATCGGCGGCGCCAATGCCAACGGCCCCTCCCTCGCCTGTGGCACCTTGTTAGCTGGCAACGTCATCAGCTTAAACGTCGCCTCCTCCGACATCACTATTCCAACCTTTATGGCTTCCGATCTGATCGCGGCCAGCGGAAAATTCCCCTCCATCTCTAGCGGCAAGCTCCTGAGCTTCACCCTTTCACGCACAGTAAACGCAGTCACAACCGATCTCTCCTCCCGCCTCATCACACGCTCGCTTACCCTCTCAGACACCGCCGATTTCGGCCCAACTCCACTCTTCAGCGTTACTTCCAAAGATCTTCCCGGTTTCTTCCGTCTCACCGCCTCAACAACAAGCTCATTGGGCTCCATATCTGCTTCCCGCAGCTTCGTCACAAAGTTCCGCACCACCTTCTCTGCGAGCATCCTTCCTGCCAACCCCACCATCACTGGCCAGCCCGCCCGCGTCGCATACCGGATCAGTTCCGACAGTTCCAGCTCCATAATTCCTGGCCTCATCTCGGCTAACCTCGGCTCTCTCAATGCCTCCACCTCTCCCAATATCCTTGGCTTCGGTGCTTTGGAAATTTGTTGCCCGTCCCTAGCCGGCCCGTTAGAGGGCAAAGCCATCTATGCCGGCACCTCCACTCACGCGCTGGCATCTTCGGCCACCTTCACCCACCAGGTAGTCCCCAACCTGCCCACCCTTTCTATCCGTCAGCCAGCCAGCGGCCTGCGTCTCCTCACTCCCGCTATCCTCGAAGCCCAAGTCTCTGCCCCGGCAGGCGTCTCTTCTCCCCTGGTCACTGGCTCCGTGCGCTTGGGCAATCAGACTCTTAGTCTCATTCCATCCGGTGCCACCTCCTCGGCCGCCCTCACCTACTCCCCCACCTTTGACGATCGCCGAAACGGCAACGTCTGCTTCGCCGCCACCTATTCAGGCTCTGCCGCATACCAGGCCCTTGCCCCGGTCAACCAGTGCTTCTCCGTCGCTCCCGCCGCTCCCACTCTCACCATGTCCACCTCCGATAAGCGCTTCGCTTTCGGCCAGTCCACCCCAGTCACAGTCACCCTCTCCTTCAATCCCCAACTCGGCCTGGCCTCACGCATTGTCGCACTCTTCCGCCAGCCAACCTCCCCTCCAGGTGCCAGCCCCGCACCGATCGGCCTTGTAAACCTCACTACCTCCAGTCCTGGCATTGCCGCCGGTACTGTTTCGCTCCTCGTCTCAACCTCTCTCACCCCAGACGTCATCCGTGCTGACTACGCTGCCAGCGGCGATCTGGATTCCGCCTCCACCGTCCTCAACGCAACCATGCTACCCATCTCCACTCGCATAGCCGTCGTCTCCCCATCCGCTCCCGCACTCAACCCGTTTTCCCTGCGAGCCAATCTCTGCACCGAAACCCCCATCCCAGTTCCAGGTCTTTCCGGCTCCGTAGAATTCTTTGACGGCACCCTCTCGCTCGGTCGAGTCACTATTCAGCAAGGCACCGTCATTCCCATCTGCCCTGCATCCACGTCTGCCAATCCAGGCGACGCGTCCAGCATCTCTCTCTCGGGAGTGTCCCGTCCCGCCGGACTCCGCCAGATGACCGCAAGATACTCCGGCTTCTCCCTCGTCCAGGCCTCAACCTCTGCCGTTGCCTCAATCGTGGTCCAGTAATCACGCCTTTCAATGAAGCACTCGTTTTGCCTTCCTCTGCGCGACTCGCTAAACTGACGGTTATGAAGAGTATCACGGTGGAACTCACACCGGATCTGGAATTGGGTGGCTACACAGCCAGAGTTCCTGACATCCCGGCATACGGTGAGGGCGAAACAGAAGAGGCCGCGATCGCCGATCTGAGGAATGCCCTCAGCGCCTATGTCGAAGTCTTTGGCCTCGAAGACGCCTTGTCACGGCTCAACCCTCCTGGTTCGCTGCGACAGATCGACCTCGGCCTCGAAGACCTTGTTCATGCCTAAGATTCCTCGGCCCTCCGGAGAAGAAATGGTTCGATTTCTCATGTCTCAGGGATTTCTAATCGTTTGCATCAAATGAAGTCACCACATTTTGGTGCGTGATCCGCTTCGAACTACAATTCCTGTCCATTCTGGCCACACACTTAAAATCGGCACTCTTCGCAGTATCCTTCGCGACATCGATATGAGCCCTGCAGAGTTCAGCCTCAATTGGAAGTCCTGAAGGAACCTAATTACTCCACTTCAGGGCTCACGCTGCCGAACCACTTTCCACCCTGGCAATCCCCGCGCCCCCCCGCATCCCAGTCCAGCGTCTCCACCCGCCTCACCACAACAACCCACCCAAACATTCCTACCAGCGCCGCAGTTCCAGCCACCAGAAACGCCCAGTAATAAGTACCCGTGCGGTCAATCAGCAATCCCGTGATCACCGGCGACACAATCCCTGCAAGTTGCCCGGCCACCGCTTGCGCTCCCGCCCAGCGTCCTCCTGCTCGAGGCCCAGGAAGTGTTGCCGTCAGCGTGTACAAAGCCGGCGTGGACAACCCAAAGAAGATCCCCGCAATTCCTAACAACCACACCGCCAGCCGAGGCTCCACAAACGCACAGCCGGCGATGCTGAACAACAATCCAAGTGAGCTCGTCACGACGATGCTCTTCCACACCAGTGTTGCCGAACTACCCCTGGCAATCCACCGGTCCGCCAGCCTCCCCGTCAAGAGAGTCATCACTGCATACACCCCGTAGATCGCCGCCACGATACTCGCCATATCTCTCAAGCTATAGCCGCCAGCCTTCACCACATAAGAAGGCAGCCAGATGAACACAAAGTAGAACGAATAATTCAACGCAAACATCCCCAGCGCCATTCCCCAAAACTCGCGCCGCCGCAAGATCGCAAGATAAGAAACCTGAGCCTCCTTTTCATGTTCCGTCTCAACCTTGAGCTTTCCTCGCGAAGCCACATTCCACGGCCACAACCAGAGCACCGTAATCACTCCCAGCCCCACAAACATCGCTCGCCAGCCAAACGCCGCCATCGCCAGCCCGCCCAGCAGCGTCCCAACCATCGGTCCGATCCCCTGTCCCGAACTAATTAGACTGCTCACGCGCCCGCGTTCTTCGATACCAGCGTTGCGGCTCACGATCAATTGAATACTCGGAAACGTTACGCATTCTCCCAGCGCCAATAGCAATCGCAGCGCAAAGATCGATGCAAACCCGCCCGCCAGTCCCATCGCCGCCGTAGCCGCTCCCCAAACCAACACTCCGATCCCCAGCACCACCCGCACATCGAACCGGTGCACCAGCCAACCACCCAGCAACTGCGCCGGCGTATAGACCCAAAAGAAAGCAGATAGCAGCAACCCCAATTCCGCAGTGGTCAAATGGAACTCGTCCTGGATCATTGGTGCCGCCGTCGCGAGACTGCTGCGGTCGACATAATTCAAAGCGATCACCAGCGCCAGCATCAACACAACGCTCTGCGGCATAGCTGCCTTCAAACTCATTGCTGGACAATACCACAGGCAATCTACCTCTTCACCGCTGTACTACTGTGAACGAGCGTGAATTGGCGTCATAATTGAGGCATGGTTAAGTCTGTCGAAGGCATCTATCGCAACGGCAAGATTGAGTTGGCTGAGCCAATCATTGAAGCGGAAGGTTCTCGGGTGATTGTGACTTGGGTCGAGCCTTTGGGCCAGACCTAGTTGGATTCACTTGGCCTCGACGAATCGCAGGCCCTCGACTTGCGACACCGCCTTTCCACTTTTGCGGAAGATTGGGAACGGCCTGAAATGAATGTGTATGATCAACTGCCAAAGCCGTGATGTTGTCTTTCCAGTCTCGAATTTTCTAACTACATAGACTCGTTTCCCACTCGTCCCACCAAAAATCGTTTCACCCCTTGATTATCTACAAAGTTTGTAGATAATCATAGTGTGAGCCGACCATCCGATCTAATCCAGGGCACCCTTGACCTCCTCATCCTCAAAACCCTCTCAACCCGCGCAGTCCACGGCTGGGCCATCGCCAAACGTATCCAGCAAATCTCAAACGACGTCCTGCAGGTTCAGCAGGGCTCCCTCTACCCAGCCCTCCACCGTCTCGAACAACAAGGCTGGATCGAATCGGAAACCAAGCCCACCGAATCCGGCCGCATCGCCAAGTTCTACTCCCTCACCAAAGCCGGCAAAAAGCAGCTCGCCCATGAACTCAATGAATGGGATCGTCTCTCTGCCGCAGTTCAACTCGTAGTCAAGCACGCTTGAAGGAGAACCCATGCTGTATCTGAATCGCCTCACACTCCGTCTCAAAGCCCTCTTCCAAAAAGACCAGCTCGACCACCAGCTCGAAGACGAACTCGCCTTCCACCTGGCCGAGCAAAAGGCAGAACTCCTCGCCTCTGGCCTCTCCGAAGCCGAGGCCGATAGACAAGCCCATATCCTTTTTGGCCCCCTCGCCAACCTCGCCGAGCAATGCCGCGACACCCGCCGCACACAGTGGCTGGAAGACTTTGCGACCGACACCGCCTACGCCATCTGGAGCCTTCGCCTCTCCCCCAGCTTTGCCCTCGCCGCAATTCTCACACTCGCTCTCG
This sequence comes from Bryobacter sp., assembly GCA_046590555.1. Taxonomy (GTDB): domain Bacteria; phylum Acidobacteriota; class Terriglobia; order Bryobacterales; family Bryobacteraceae; genus Bryobacter. Next base: position 10,605 of record JBKJUN010000219.1, read on the forward strand.
GCATCGGTGCGAACACCGCCTTCTTCGCCACTGCCTACGGCATCCTCTTCCGGCCCCTCCCATATCCCGCCCCAGATCGCCTCATCGAGATCGACGAAGGCATGGCTGGCGTCGGCCCCATCACCACGATCCGCAGTCTCGCCAAAGCCGCAGACTACGCCGGCTACCTTCCCAATAACCAGGTCGACCTTTTTGAAAACGGCGATGCCGCCCGCCTCGAAGCGTCCACAGCCACCTCCAATCTGCTCGCTGTCCTCGAAGTCTCTCCCGCCCTCGGTCGCTGGTTCAACCCTGGCCAAGAGCAAGCTGGCCAACATCGCGTCGCCGTCCTCAGCCACCGCAGCTGGCGCGACCGTTTCAATAGCGACCCTGCCATCCTCGGCCGCAAAATCCTTCTGAACGAAAAATCCTATGAAGTATTGGGAGTGATGCCCCAAAGCTTCGCTTTCCCAACGCCAGACACCGATCTCTGGGTACCCGTTGCAGTGGACCCACGCAACGTCGGCTACATGTGGGGTGGCGGCAATCTCTTCGCCATCGGCCGGCTCAAGCCTGGCGCAACACTCGCCACGGCTCAGGCCGAAATCAAACCCATAATCAACCGCACCCGCGAACTCTACCCCTGGCGCATGCCAGACCTCTATGGCGCTGCCGCCCACATCGTCCGTCACGACGAACTACTAGCCAAGCAAGTCCGCCCCAAACTCCTCGTCCTCTCCATCGCAACCCTGCTCTTACTGCTGATCGCCTGCGGCAACGTCGGCAATCTCATGCTGGCCCGCTCGATCCAGCGCGAACGTGAATTCGCCATGCGAGAAGCCCTCGGTGCCAATCGCGGCCGCCTCCTCCGCCAGATCCTCACCGAGAACCTGGTACTCGTAACAGCCGGCGGCCTCGCAGGTCTGATTGCCGCTCTTTTGATCTTTGAAGCCCTCCCGATACTCCTGCCCAAAGACACCCCACGCCTCAACGAAATCATGGCTGACCCCTCACTCCTGCTCGGGGCCTTCGCCAGTCTCCTGCTAACCCTAAGCCTCTTCGCACTAGCACCGCTCTTCCGCAGGGCAACCGTCTCAAGAAAGCGATCATCGCACCTGTCGCTAGCCTTGATCGGAGCTCAACTCGCCATCGCCACCACTCTCCTGATCGGCGCAGGCCTCATGGGCCGCACCCTCTGGCAACTCGCTCAAATCGATACGGGTCTCAAGTCTTCAGGCCTACTCACCGCACATGTCTCCGTTGGCCCCAGTCGATGCCCCAATCGCGACACCTGCAATGCCTTCATCGAAAGCCTCAATCGCAAGCTCCTCGATCTCCCCGGCGCTCAATCTGTCGCCTGGGCCAACTTCGCTCCGCTTGAAAAAAACTTCTCCAGCGTAGCCTCCGGGATTCAGGATCATCTTCGCACCCCTCGCGATCCCGCTCATGTCTTACGGCAAACGATTGCCACGCCTTCCTACTTCGATACCCTCGGCATCTCACTCCGCCAAGGCCGGCTATTCAACGACACCGACTCGAACGTCCTTATCATCGGTCAATCCACAGCTAGACGCTTTTGGCCCAACGAAAGCGCCATCGGCAAACGCATCCGCCCCATGTCAGATCGTGAATGGTCCACTATTGTCGGGGTCGTAGGCGATGTCATGCAGTACTCCCTCGAAGGCTATCCATCCTGGGTCGATGGCGTCAGCTATAAACCTCTTGCAGCCTCACTCCCCAACGTCGTCCAAACTATGAGGCTCTCCGCCCTGATCCGCACCACCCAACCGGCCATGGTCCAATCTTCCATCACTCAAACAATGCAATCGGCCTTCCCTGGTCTGGTCGTCTCCCGCGTCTCAACTCTAGACCAACTGCGAACCGATTCCACCACCAACCAGCGCTCCACTGCGTTGCTGCTAGCCCTCTTTGCAACCCTCGGCCTCGCCCTCGCAATTGTCGGCGTCCACGGAGTCATTGCCCACCGCGCAGCCCAGCGAACTCGCGAGCTAGGCATCCGTATAGCTCTCGGGGCCACCCCCACAAACCTGGTAACACTTGTCCTCAAAGAAACCATCTTGGTCTCTCTAGCCGGCTCGCTAGCGGGAGTATTCGCCGCCTACATTCTCAGCAAATACCTCAATTCGTTACTATTCGGAATCACCATTCACGACCCACTGGCCTTCACCCTAAGCCCACTCACGCTCTTTCTCGCCGCCACAATAGCCGCCGCCTGGCCCGCCTTCCGAGTCCTCAGAACTGACCCGGCACTAACCCTCCGTCACGACTAAAGCCGCTACGTGTTACCTTGCTCTAAGGGAAATGAACTACAAAGTGTGGCTTCTCCTCGCCGCTCTCGCAATCGCAGGCGCGGTCTGGTGGGCCAATAAAAATCCAACTCAAGACTCGGGAGATCCCATGGAAGCCGGAAAGAAATTCCTTGAAGATAACGCCAAGAAGGACGGCATCAAGTCCACCCCCTCTGGCCTGCAATATGAAGTATTACGTGAAGGCGCCGGTGCCAAGCCTGGCGCCACCAGCACCGTCGAGGTCCACTACGAAGGCCGCCTCATCAATGGTAAAGTTTTCGACTCCAGCTATCAACGCAACGAAACGATCTCTTTTCCGCTCAACCGCGTCATCCCCGGCTGGACCGAAGGCCTTCAATTGATGCCCACCGGCGCCAAGTACCGCCTCTACATCCCCTCAGAACTCGGCTACGGCGCTCGCGGCGCAGGCGCAGACATCCCGCCCAACTCCGCTCTCATCTTCGACGTTGAACTCATTTCCATTCGTTAATTTGTGTTTGGCGGACTTTCGGTCGCAACCCCGCTAGTATGGCGTTCCCCTCAAATTATCAACCATGCAAGCAACCGGCCCCGTTCGCGCTGAAGACCGAATCTCTTCACTGGATACCCTAAGAGGCTTTGCCCTCCTCGGCATCCTCCTTATGAACATCGTTGGCTTTGGCCTCGCTGCAGCCTACGATGACCCAACGAATTCCGGCGGTGCCACAGGTATCAACCTTTGGACCTGGATCGTCATGCACATCCTCGCCGAAGGCAAGATGCGTTGCCTCTTCTCGATGATCTTTGGCGCCGGCATCATCCTCTTAACCAGCCGAGCAGACCGCCGCACAGACGGCCTCTCTTCGGCCGATATCTACTATCGCCGCAATCTTTGGCTGCTGGGTGCTGGAATTCTTCACGCCTTCCTGCTCTGGTCTGGCGAAATTCTCTACCCCTACGCGCTCTGCGCCCTTGCGCTCTACCCATTCCGCCGCATGGCCGCCAAGCCGCTGCTGATCATCGGCGCAGCGCTAATCGTCATCACCTCAGCCTGTAATTTCTACGTCAGCATAGACACCGCCGATCTCATCACTGAAGGCAAGGCTGCCGTTGAACTCAAGAAATCCGGCACCACTCTCAGCGAAGACCAGGAAGCTTCCCTCAGGAAATGGGAAGACCTACGCAAGCAATACAAGCCCACCACCGAAGAAGTCGAAAAGATTAACAAGAAGTGGCGCGGCACAATCATCGACGTGCTGAAAGTTCGTGGCGAAAGAGTCTGGCGCGGTCACAATTTTGCCTACTACCACTACTGGAATCTAGACATCTTCAGCATGATGTTGATCGGAATGGCCCTCTTCAAACTCGATGTCTTCAGCGCCAACCGCTCCATGACCTTCTACGCCTCTATGTCCGCCATCGGCTACGGGGTCGGTATCTCCCTCAACTCCTACACTGCCTACACCCGAGTCGCCAGCAACTTCGACATCCTCGTCAACAACTACACCTCGATTACCTACGACATCGGTCGCCTCTCGGTAGCACTCGCACACGTTGGTGTCCTGATCTTGCTCGTCAAGTCAGACACCCTCCGCTGGCTCACCCGCTCCCTCGGCGCAGTCGGCCAAATGGCCCTGTCCAACTACCTCACCCACTCCATCATTTGCTCAACGATCTTCTGTGGCTATGGCTTTGCGATGTTTGGCCGCCTCGAACGCCACCAGCTCTACTACATCGTCTTCAGCATCTGGATTTTCCAGTTGATCATCAGCCCCATCTGGCTCCGCCACTTTTACTTTGGCCCCGCCGAATGGGCTTGGCGCTCCCTCACCTACTGGCAGAAACAACCGATGCGCAAAGCCGTCGAAATATCACCCACAGGATTTTAACCGCGGCGCGGGAGCTTCCAAACAGGTTCCCGCTCACCTTTTCCTCCCCCGCCAGCCTCAGCCCATAACGAACCGGAACCTCCACAACGCGTAATCCCCGTTGCGCCGCCCGCACCTGCATCTCGATCGTCCAGCCGTAATTCCGGTCTACCATTCCCAAATCCCGCAACACTCCAGCCCGAATCGCCCGAAACGGCCCCAGATCCGTGGCACTCTGTCCCCAAAATAAATTCAGCAACGAAGTAGCCATCCAATTTCCAAACCGTTGATGTCCCCGCAGCGCCCCCTTTGAAGCCTCCCCCAACACCCGCGACCCGATCACCAAATCCGCCTCACCCCGCAAAATCGGCCCCACCAATAATTCTGTTTCCCCCGCGTCCTCACTCCCATCCGCCTGCAGATAAACCAGAATCACATCATCCGGAGCAAGATCAAGCACTGCCAGACAAGCCGCTCCATACCCTTTTTCTATTGTCGAAACCACTCTCGCCCCAGCTTTTTCAGCCTCAGACGCAGTTTCATCGCTCGATCCATTGTTCGCAACCACAACTTGCGCGAAAATGCCTTTGGGTAGACGCAACAAAGTTTGCGCGATTACGTCTGCCTCATTGTATGCAGGTATGACCAACCAGACAGTCGAAACTCCTCCAGCACCATCCTCAGCAGGATTCTTCTTGCGCGACCTCGTGTTGAGCGTACTCATCGCCGTTGCGATCATCCTCTTCCTCTATCAACCTGTAAAGGTCGAAGGCACATCCATGATGCCTGCCTTGAGTGATCAGGAGAGGATCTTCATCAACAAGTTTACCTATCGCTTTGGCATTGAGGACATCCATCACGGTGATATGGTCGTCTTTTTATATCCCGGCGACACCTCCAAGTCCTACATTAAACGCGTCATTGGCATTCCGGGCGATGCTGTCGAAGTCAAGGAAGGCGCGGTGCTCCTGAATGGATCACGCATCGAAGAACCTTATGTCCCCGAAGAGTTTCTAGACCGCATCAGCGCACCGCGTACCACTGTAAAGCCCGGCGAATATTATGTGATGGGCGATCACCGCAGTGCTTCAAACGATTCCCGTTCTTGGGGGACAGTTCCAAAGGAATACATCTATGGCAAAGCAGTTTTCGTCTACTGGCCTCTGAAAAAGCTTGGAAGATTGCACTAAACTTCAGGCCAGCATTTCTTTACGCGCCTTCGTGTAGACTACGCGCAAATTCGGCTTTCGCGGAACTCCATGGAGCAACGAATCATTTGAATCTGCTACCAGCAGATACTCTTCCACTGAACGAATCAGGTTCAGCAAAGCCAGGCGGCGGCGGTGCAATCGATTCAATTCCTTTTGAATCTCAGGCACGTGCGTCGGGGTTGGGGAGGTCTTGCTACGAGACATATGTCCTTTGTACTAGTACTATGGTTGGTACTCAAGCCCCCAAATGAGGGTGTTCTCATACTCATTTGCGGGTATTGTATACCCACAAAGTAGGGTATGTTGGCCTATGCCAAACCTCTAGGCCTATGTTTTGAGCTACTTTCGAGACTAATTCCCCTAAACTGTCGTTATGCCGATACTCACCTTCCGGTTTGGCAACTTTGAATTCGACCCCTCCAAGTCCACCCTGAAGCGCGCCGGCTCCCTTGTTAAGTTACAACCACAACCCATGCGCGTCCTTGAGATGTTGCTGGCCGCCCAGGGCACGCTCGTCACACGCGAACAGATCCGCCTTCACATATGGGGGGAATCCACTCATGTCGATTTTGAACAGGGTCTCAATTTTGCGATCCGTCAAATCCGAATCGCTCTCGACGATACTTCCGCCGAGCCATCTTTTATCGCTACGGTTCCTCGCCAGGGCTACAAGTTTCTACTCGCCGTTCCCAATCCACAACCCTCAGGTGGCACTATCAAATTGGCCGTCGCGCTTTCAGTAATTCTGCTGGCTGCCTCTAGCGCCTTCTTCCTTCGCACTCCGGCTTCAGCCCCTCTCAAAGTCTCCAAAATCACCAGTCTGCCAGGCAATGAAAACTCTCCTTCTCTCTCCCCCGATGGACAGCGCATCGCCTTCTCTTGGGAGGGAGACTCGCCCGCCAACAAGTCCAAATCTAGAGGCATCTTCGTCATGCTCTTGTCTGGATCCCTCCCGGTTCGCCTCACCAACACTAATGAATTTGATAACTCCCCCACTTGGTCCCCTGATGGCAACTGGATTGCCTTCCTTCGACACCATACCCCCACCGGGCTCGACCTCGTCGTGATTCCCTCGATCGGGGGCACCGAACGAATACGATTTACTCAACCTTACGACAGCAGCATACTGCCAACCAGCATGGCTGTCTGCTGGTCACCAGATTCCAAATTCCTTCTGCTCTCATCGAGTCTCCAATCCTCTTTTCTTGGAGCAATCGTTCAACTCCCCTTCGACAGCGGTGAGCCCACCATCCTTACTCATCCCCCCCTTGGTTCCTTCGATTCCTTTCCCGCCATCTCCCCAGAGGGCAATTGGCTGGCTTTCAGCCGTGCTACCGCCCCTGCTGCCTCCAGAATCATGCTCCAATCCCTCCACCCGGCCAAAGGCGAACCCACACTTACTTCCATTCCCGAGTTGGAAGGCCATGCCCAAAGCCCTGTCTGGCTGGATCACCGCCGCACTCTCGCCTATTCAACCCCTACCAAAATCCGCATCGCCCATTGGAATCAACCCCCAGAAGATCTCTATTTCTTCGGGAGCTCAACGGGGAGTCTTTCTGCTATCCCCGGCTCAGCCGGACGGCGTTTTCTAATTGCAGCTCCCCTAACCCGCAGTCCACACGGAATTTACACACTTTCCATCTCCTCTCCCAATCACATCGCCAATTTAGCGCCCTTGCCTCACATCACCTCCTCTGCCTCCGACGACCACGGTACTTTCTCCCCTGATGGCAAAACCATCGCCTTCATAAGCAATCGCACAGGCACATTTGATCTTTGGGCTGCCGACGCAGACGGCTCCCATGCCCGCCAACTCACTCACCTCAATGCCACTGTCGGCGGCTATCCCGCCTGGTCCCCTGATGGCTCAGAGATCCTCTTCCAGGCCCGTACCCCCGTTCACTCGCAAATCTACCGCGTTTCAGCCGCCGGAGGCACTCCCCGCGCTCTCACCCCTCCCACCATCGACTCCATTACCGCACACTGGGCTGCCGCACCTCCTCGCATCTTCTTCGCCCAAGGTAACCCTCCCAATTTCGACATTTATTCAATCCCTTCAGACGGAGGTCCCGCCGAGCGCATCACCAGCGACGGTGGTATTCTCCCCATTCTTTCTAAAGACGGCAAGATGCTCTATTATGCAAAGCCCACAAAACCAGGCATCTTCTCGCATCCCTATCCATTCTCTTCATCCTCAGAACCCGAAGCCATACTCGCGCCCGCTTTTGTTTCCTACCTTTCTCACTACCACCTCTCCTCTTCTGGCATCCTCTTCCCCCTTCCTGAAAACTCAAATCGCCCAAGTACAATCAACTTCTATAGCTTCGCCGATCGCTCCACGCGCGAAATCGCCAAACTCCCGTACTACCCCTGGCTAAGCTTTAACTTTTCGCCCGATGAAAAACAAATCCTCATTGGAGGCCCACCCTCTTCGGAGTCGGATATCTTGCTCCTCGAAGGTGGGCTCCCGCATTAACAACCTACTTCTTCACCGGCAACAGCATCGTCCGAGCCGCCTGTCGTCCGATACTCCGGCCCACTATCAAGCCCGCTTGTGTCGAACTCGGAAAGTGCAATCCGGCAAAAACTCGCGACATCGCATTCTCTGCCGCTGCCGAAGAAAACGAGACAAATTCCCGCTTGATCCCCCCATACGGCGCACCGCTCGTTAGAGAGAATTGCACGTAATCGGTTCCCAACAGCAGCGCCAGTATTTCAGCCGCCACTGCTCCAGCCTGAGCGTCTCCCGATGGATACTCAGGATCGGGAGGCGTCTCCAGAAACGATACCCAATCCAAAACGGGCTCCCCTTCTGGTGGTGTTACGACAGGCGACTTGGTCAAGTTGAGCTTTATCGCCGTCACAGGCCGACACTTGTAATACGCATACTTAGCATCACTCATGGCAATATAACTATCCGCCAGCCCCGCATGAAGCATCGCGAGCAAACGAACCTTATCTCCCAGATTCATCCCCCGCGCCTCCGCTGCCGCTACCGCTATCCTGTGCCACGCAAAAACGCTACTTTCATACCAGAACTTCGCGATATCTCCTTGAGTCGCCGTGCGAGTCGCGCTAACCGCTCCCCCAAAGTTCTTGGTCTCGTTAACGTCAAATGCAAAGTCAGCACTATTCACCGCTGGCGGCGGTCCCGGTCGAAACTGCCCTGAAGTCACCATCGTGAACGGTGTCAGTCGACCCCAACCAGGAAACGCCCCTTTCATCGAAAACGCTGGCGCAAATGGCTGATATGCCCCAAGATGCGCTGCCAGCGCCGGATCAATCGACCCATCGATCTTGGCCATGTCATCTGCCCGCCCAGCCAAAACCTGCTTCGCAGCCAATTGCCCCGTCGATATCGCTACTGCAGACCCAGCCGCATCTAAACTTGAAGCCAGCGCCTGGTTGTATAATGCTTCAATTGCGTCTGCCGCAGTCGGTGGCAGTGTCCCAAGCAATGCAACTCGCGCGGCCGAAGCTGCTGCAATCTCTACTTGCACCCCAGGCGTCGTATTCCCGGGCCGGTATCGGGCATAATTGCCCTGAACCGCCTGGATTGCATCATGCATCGACAAATTCAAGATTGCTAGCGTCCTGCTCTGTAAGTGTGGTGGCAGTTGCGCCGTCTCCGTTATCGCAATCGCGTTCCAGTCGTTTACCGGGTTCTGCGCCATCATGGTCGCCGCACACCCTATCCAAATAAATTGTGTAATTAGATTCTGTTTCATGTGAAATCTCCTGCCGTCGAGCTTCTTCGATTTCAGTTCCAATCTCAAGTAAAAATCTCTGAGTAAGTCTGAATTTATCCTGAGGGCGCGGCTGCAACATTTGATTTCATGAGGAATCTGGAGATAACCATGTTTAGCCTCAGTTGAAACAGGAGGAATCGGTTGATGAGAAGTGAAAGATGGCATTGGAGCGCGGACGACAAGATCAACCAAACATCACTAAGCCTGAAGTCGTCCTGAGCGCGCGGTTCCAACAAGTTAGTTGATCAGGATTCTGGGAATTACCATGTTTTGCCTCAGTTGAAACAGGGGATATCGGTTGACGAGAAGTGAAAAGTAGTCGAAGCGGTTTTTGGAGCAAGACCTTGAAGAAAGAAAGACGGCATTAGATTGCGGACGAAAAGATCAAGCTGCTGTGTCTCCATCTGATCCGGTAAAGACCATCTTGATGATTTGCGAAGACGCCAGTCTGTCGCCAACTCAGCCTACGCATGGCAGAGCAGTTGTTCACCAACGGCGGCTTCTCCATGGTGAGTAAGCGGGTTAAGGAACGAAACAAAGATTTTGAAGTTATCGAAAAGCTCGAAGGCCGACTCCGTCAAAAGGACGAAGTCATCGCCAAGTTATTGACGTAGCACATCGCCCTAAAAAAAAGATTTTGGGGCCTCTGAATGTAATCTGGGTCGAGCCGTATAAACGGGATAAAATTGTAGAGTTTGTCAACGGGGAAGATGGAGCATTTGATTAAATCGATCAAGAGTGAATGTATTCGGCTGGGAGTACCGCTGTAGCTGGCCGGTGCCAAACGATTTGTCGATCTGTATGTTGCAG